>JAUZNX010000013.1 GCA_030706745.1 Bacteroidota bacterium | reverse complement strand
CAGCTTATGCTCCGGCTGAAACACGAAATCGGCCCAAACAGTATCTAACACAAAGATTTCTTTCGCAACCATCGGACCGTTGACCGCCAGCATCCACGTTTTGCCATCGCCAAGCGTCGGATTGACGTGTGCGAAATCGGTAAAGTCAGGTGATTCCGTGCCACCAATGTAGACCGGCGTGTGATGGTAGAAGAGACCGTTGATGTTGCGCGTGGTGCCCGAAGGGAGGTAACCCGGACGATACGCATCGAACAAGTGATGCCATTGATCGGAATCGCTTTCGTCGCTCCACATAGCAAGTCCGTGCGATCCGGTCAGTTCGAGGGTCAGGCCACGGCTGAAATCATGCATGCCGCGCGATGAATCGTACGGCCATGCTCCGATTTGCACGAGGCCGCCTGCGGGATCAGCAAACTTAATTCCCGAGGCACCCATGCGCGCTGAACGAAAGTTGCGGGTTGAATCCGGGTTCGAGTGATCGATAGCGTAGTTGAATGCAATGTATCGCCAATCGCTTGGAAAGAATGCCGTACTGGCGCGAATTGGCAGACCTTCATATCGATTGCCGCCGTAAAGAGTGAGACCGGGTAGAGGGTCCAAGTAGCCCGAACCGGCAACGGAGCCGCCGCCAATCTGCAATTGCTCCGCCACAGAGTCAAGCCCTGTCGAAATCGGCGGCAGATTGATGCCGACGTTGCCATTAGGAGCAATCGTCAGACGCTCGTAATCATGATGCCACAGCGTCGTATCTAATGTTCGAACGGTTGTGTCGCCCGCAGTTGCCAAACGGATGGAACCGCCCGTATGAGCCGTTGGCGAGCCCGCTGCCCAGAAGTTTGTGATAATCACATCACCCTTGCTGTGCTCGTGCAATATCAGGTCTTGACCAGTCGAGATCGAAGAATACGTAGTAAGCACCGGTGGTGGCATAAGACCGAGAATGGCAAAGGTGTCCGAAGTCGGCGAGCCTCCATTGGTGAAGCGAAGGATGGCCGGCATCGTTGTCGTGAGTAGCGCCGGATCGAAATGAATCTGCAGGGCATCAACCGGCGTAGCGCCACCCGCAACCTGGGTGCCGATTCCCACGGGCGGATTATTCGGCCATGGCTGCCCTCCGGGAGTGTTCGTGCCTCCCTGGGCAAAGCTGCGTCCGCTGATCGAGAGCATGCCAAGAACCAATAGAACTGAAACACTCCAACGTCTCATCTTGTACCTCCTGTGTGATAACAACTTCCAGAGCCAGGGTTTGTTACTAACTTCTGGAGGCAAACTTACGAAACTTTCTGGTCACTCATACGTGACTGAAAAATTCGCTCTTGCGTCGAGGACGATTTTCAAGGCATGGACATGCTGCGAGTAGTCGGTACTAATGTGAAGCGAATCCGCGAATCTAAGAATCTCTCACAGGGGGAATTGGCGCACATAGCAGGTCTTCAACGCTCATATATTGGTGATGTTGAACGGGGTCATCGTAACCTTACACTTGAGAGTCTAGGCTTGATCGCAACAGCATTGGAAATCCATCCCGGCATTCTCCTTTTCGAGAACGCTTTTCCCCAAAGATCCCAAATTTAGGTTCCGCACCATATAAGTTACCGCCCTTCGAAGCTCATGTTACCCCAGTACCGGCAGCTTCATCTTCTTCGTGTCGAACGTCTCGGCTTCGGGGTGCGGCGGCTCGAACCAGCCAAAGAAGCTCTAGGTTGTTCGTAGAATGCTTGCACTTCGTCAGACGATGACCGTTCCACAAGACCACGTTCTGCACCTCCGCGTTGATGATATTCCGGCAGGCGCTGAAGTGGAAGTGCTCGTGCGTACCAAAGGCAGCGATCCCGATATGGAATCCAAACTCGCTCGAATGGCTCAGGCCGCGAACGATCCGCTCTTCCTCGCGGACATTCAAGAGTTCTCCTCTTAAGGCGTCATGTCATTCCCGCGAAAGCGGGAATCCAGGTTCACACTTTGGGCCTGGAATCCCGCGTTCGCGGGAATGACAGTATAGAGTTTCTTTCCGTATCCCGCCACCGGCAGCTATATCCTCTTCGTATAGGTTGCTGATATAATAGGGAAATCAATGGCATACAACGACTTGCAGTCACGCAGGATATGAGTTCTGTGCCGAAATATAATAAGGCTAACGGATAGAGAGACGTAGAACGAGTCTCAAAAGCAAGTTACCCCACCACCGGCAGCTTCATCTTCTTCGTGTCGAACGTCTCGGCTTCGGGGTGCTCCAGATAGTGCAGCACCTCTTCCCACGAGCCGTGGAAGATTGCCATGGGGCGTAGCCCAAGTTTGCGGCGGAGACCGAGCGGCGTTTCGTCGTCCAAGAAGATGTCGTCTTCATTCAGGACGTTCGGTGGCAAGAGCAAGAGATCGGTCGCGGGCCGGTCCTGGAAATGATGCTGGAAACTCCCGCCCGAAAGCAGGCCCGTCACTGTCACATCGGGACCATACAGCCGATTGATCACGACCTGCAAATCGACTTCCAGATTCGGGATCGTGCTGAGCAACGGCACAATGTTGCGCCGCATGAATCCGCTGGCAAGCGTGGCTGTCGCAAGCGTAAGTTTGCGAGGATAGGCAGGGATGCCTGTCCCACGCGATATGATGGATTCGACTTCCTTTCGCGTCTCCTCGATAAAATCGCGCACCATGCCGACGCCGTTCTCGAGCTGCGGGTAACCATCGTACCACTCTTCCTCCGGCGGCTCGAGTTCTGCAACCAAGAAAAACTCGTCCGATAGATACAGCCAGTTCGTCCCGCGCTCCGCCCGAAATTTCTTCTGAAGCCCGAGCACCATCTCGATCATGGCGCGAGCATACGGCTTATCGACTTGCGTCAAGTCCGAAAGTCCGGCGCGGTGACTGGTGAGGCCGACGGGCACGATCGCCATCGTTTGCACCGCGGGGCCGAGCGAATAAATATCCTCGATGGTCTTCGCGAGGCTTTCGGCATCGTTGATGCCGGGACACAGCACAATCTGGCAGTGCATCCAAATCTCGTTCTCCGCGAGATAGCGGAGCTTGTCCATAATGTGATCGTCCTTACGCAGCCGCATCAGGCGTTTGCGGACATCCAAATCGGTCGAGTGGACCGAGACATACTGCGGCATGAGCCGCTGCCGCACGATGCGTTCGAGCGAGGTGGGGCCCACGTTCGTCATCGTATTGTAATTGCCGTAGAGATGGCTGAACCGGTAATCGCCATCGCGGAAATAGAGCGCCTTGCGCAAGCCTTCCGGATTCTGATCGACAAAGCAAAAGACGCAGTCGTTGCCGCAGGCATTCATCTTCATCGGCTCGACGATGAATCCCGCCTCCTCCTCGTGCTCCTTCTCGATCTCGATGGAAGTGTACTCCGGTGCGCCATCGCCCGCACCCTTCATCATCAGTTCGATCTCGAGCAATTCGCACGGCATGTGAAATTTCACATCGAGCTCATCGTGAACGGCCTCGCCGTTCATGGAAATAAGCTCATCGCCCGGCTGAATGCCGAGTTCCTCAGCGATCGATCCCGGAGTGACTTGTGTGATGCGGATGGACATTGGCAAACAAGAAGTGAAGGGACGTCAGGCACTACGCAGCAACCTGCGCGGGATTGGAGTAACTAAAACTTCTGATATCAGCTCGTTTCGATGCATGCTCCAATGTGATTGCTACAAGGTTGCCCTCGCGGTCATATTCTCCGAGGGTATTTGCATCGAGATCCCGCGTATCCTCTACGGGCGTATCCGCAAACTCGACGAGCAGCGTATCCGTATCATCAAAATAGGTAACTTTCATATCTGGCGCGAAATTACATGACGACAATTACATTCGGAAACTACGATCGAAGAACGCATTGAACCGTCTGGCCGTCCTCAAGCGTAACAACGCGCAAATACCTATTGTTTGCCTCTGGGATTGCAGCCCAATAACGAATTCGGCCATCGGGCTGCACTTCCTTTCGCAGAGGCATTTGCATCACTCGCTCGATCCACTCCATCGTGATCCAGGCGCGATCCTTCCGGACTGCAAGCCGCTTGAAATAGTTTGTCGTTAGCATGTTCGCTTAGTACCTTGGGGAGGCTGGGTACGGCTCAAACTTTACCTCGCATTGTCCAGTTAGCCTTTCCGAACAATTTTGAATGATGAATGATGAATGATGGAACAAGAATGCCACGTATTTTAACCGGCATTCTCCTCCTGTTTCTCGCGATGTCTATCCCTGCGGTCGGCCTTTCGTTCGACGCCCAGCCGAAGCCGAAACATGGCAAAACGGTCCGCCACGCGCGACATCACAAGCCGAAAAAGGCGAAGCGGCATTCCGCGACATCCGCGCACAAAGGCCAGAGTGTCAAGCCCGAAGTGAAGCGGAATATGCCGCCACCGGGACACGAAGGTCAGGAGCATAGCGATTGGTTCTTCCAGCGCCGCGCCTGGCCGAAAGAGTCCATCGATCCGGACGTCTACCCCAACGCGCTCGCCCAGGCTGCGAAGATGCCGGTGTACCGCGCCGCCGGCAAATACAGCAGCCTTTCGGCTCAGACCTGGCAATCCATCGGCCCCTACTCCATCGATGGCCGCGCTACCTGCATTGCGACGCATCCGACCGATTCGAATACGTTTTATGTCGGCGCTGCTTCCGGCGGGTTGTGGAAGACCGTCAACCATGGCGCGACATGGCGTTGCGTGAATGATACGTTTGGCTCCTTGCCGACAGGCTGTGTTGCAATCGACCCGACACAGCCAGAAACATTGTACCTCGGCATGGGCGAGACAAACGGAAGCGCCGATTCCTATCCCGGCAATGGATTGTGGAAGACCACGAACGGCGGCGACTCGTGGACCTATCTTGGGTTTGCAAAGGCCCAGTATATTGCAAAGATAATTATTGACGGACACGACCACAACAACCTGTTCATCGCTATCCCCGGCCCCGGTAACATGAGCGATACCAATCGCGGGGTATTCCGCTCGACCGATGGCGGTGCTACCTGGACCCGATCGCTCTTCGTCCGGGCGGGCGCCTCCAAATCCTCGACACCTGTCACGTTTATCGATGTGGCGATGAACCCGCTGAACTCGGCACAGGTCGTCGCATTCGCATGGGATCATACCACGCCGTATGGCGCTGCATACAGCAGTGGACCCGCAGGCCCATACTCGGGTGTGTATCGCTCGGATGACACTGGCACCACCTGGATGCGTTGCGATACGCTGCCGAATTCCGGGCTGCCGAATGCCGCCAAGTGGCGAGTCTTTAGCCGCGGTGCATTACTGTGGACCGTCGAGACTTCAGAGTTGACCCGGAGGAGTTGGCTCTTCGCCGCATACATCCGCTCCGATACAAACGCGGTCACTCGTATCATGTCGGATGATAATTTTCAGGGACTGTATCGCTCCTCAGATGCCGGCATGACCTGGACGAAGATTCTCGATTCCACCATTCGGATTCCGATGGGAGGCGTGCAAGGCAAAGACAGCGCAAACATCACGAATGCGCAAGGCGGATACGACCTCTTTCTGACGGCCGGCCCATCACCATTGATGGGCGCTCCGGACTTGTATTTCGGCGGTATCGATGTCTTTCGCTCGACCAATCTCGGTGACTCCTGGAAGGATATTACGAACTCCTACAGCGAGTATTATGCGAAGGGTGACCGGCGGCAGCATTCCGATCAACATGCGCTCGCGTTTACCTGCGCTTCGGGTGGCAATGACATGCTGGTCGCATCGGATGGCGGTGTGTTCCATACCGACGATCATGGCGCAACCTGGGAGCAGATCAAGGGGCTTCCCATCACACAATTCTATGCGGTAACTCCGTGGCGCGGCGGCATGGCAAATATGCCGACACCACTAACGGCCGCCGATTTGAAGGTATACGGCGGAACACAGGACAACGGGACTGTTGGTCACGGGTTGACCTCTGACAGCGCATTCGAATGGATCAATGGCGGCGATGGGACCGAATGCGTTTCGCATCCGACTGATTCCAACAAGATCATCTCGTCGTTGCAGTTTGGCGTGATCTTCGGGCGCAATACGCTCGATTCGCTGACGCACGTTCTCCCGACGACCGCCAAAGATACCACACACGACACACGGCCACGCTGGCACTCGCTGACGAACCGTCTGCTCAAAGGACCAAATGCGCTGACCGATACTGCGGAAGCAGCAGCATGGGCAGTGCCGATCGCACTCGACGATCAGCAGACGACCGATCTCTACACCGGCAGATGTCATGTGTATAAAGCCACGATCGATTGGAATGATCTCGAGAACGTCAAGTGGCAAACGTGGTCCAAACCTATTGCGGGAAATACAGGCAATGTTAGGATTTGGGGATACGGCGACATCGAGTCGATGGCGATCGGACCGCGCGATGCCGCCGGTCATCCGATGCTCTGGGCCGGAGCATACGGCGCGATTTGGCGGACGCTGGTCGATCCGACGCGCAATGACACGACACCGCCAGTTTGGGCTCGCAAAGGAAATGTCTTCAGTGGCGGAGCGATCTCGGCCATCGTGCCGGACCGATCGGATTCGCTCACCGCAATTGTGACAAGCGCCAATGCAGGATTCCCGCAGCATGTGCTTCGCACCACCAATGGTGGTACAACGTGGACGAACATCAGCGGCAATCTTCCGAATGCTCCGGTCAGTGCGCTCGTCATTGATACTCTTGCCGAGCACGGTGATCCAAATAAGAAAAACATGACGCTGATCGTCGGCACCGATGTTGGCGTTTACGTCACGACCGATGGCGGCGGAAGCTGGTCGGCACTGGGCACGGGCATGCCGCACATCATCGTCAGCGATCTCAAGATTTACAAGAACATGCTGATCGCGGCGACGCATGGGCGCTCACTCTACGCGATCGACATATCGGATATTCAATCGGCCTCGCGCGGTGTCGCAGAAGGCAACGCGCATTCCATGCCGGAACTTGCCATCTATCCGAATCCGGCAGCCGGTGCATTTGTTGTTTCGCTCGGTGGCACCGATGGCAGACCCTGCCAGTGTTTGCTGATGAATGCTGCAACGGGACTTGCGCATTCCGTCGAGGCAACCGCGCTCGACAATGGGACCTATCGCATTGTGCCCGAACAATCCCTTCCCAGTGGCGCATACTTCGTCGAACTCATTTCGGGCGGGCGAGTACTTGGCCGCGGACGGGTTTCAATCCTGAAGTAACGATGTCGAACGGCGAGTTCGAAGAACCAGGATACTCGAGACTCGATACGTTACTCTGCTAATTTAGTCACAATACTTGGATGGTTTGCCTGCGCTTGTTGGTATGGATGTGCGTGACTGCTGCGTGCCTGGCAGTCGCTCCCAATGCCTTTGCGCAACATCGAAAACATCGCGAGCGCGCGCCTGTCGACACGGTGAAGGAGGCTCCTGAGATCAAACCGGATGTGCTCACTCTTCGATATAAGCCGCAAGCGGGGACACTCCTGTACAACATCAAAACGGAGATCAATCAGCACGTTCGCACGGACCGTATCGAAATGACGGGCATGCTCACGAGCGTCGCTCAACTTGCACTGCATAATGTCTCGATCGATTATAAAAAGGGGCACTGGTCATTCGATCGGTACTTCACACGGTTCGAAATATCCGGACACCAACTCACCGGCGATTCCCTTTCCCTCCGCGAGAACCAGGCCGTTAACAGGATTACACGGCTCACGTTCGATATGCGTGGCAACGAACTCGTCCGAGACGTGATCGATAGCATAAAGTTGTTCAACGCGGAAGCTCAGACCAACGCGTATTTTTTCCAGCCGCCTCGCATGCTTATTCCGCTGCCGGAATATGGTGTCACGTATGGCGATGCCTGGCAGGAGCATACTACGGACACCATCGCGGTTCGAGACACCGTGAATATTGGCATTACGACTGGATCGTTTGTGTATGATGTCTCGCGCACCTATCAGCTTGCGCGGTTGCTCGACACGATGGGCAGCTATCTCGCGATGATTGTTGCTGTCGATTCCGGCCAGTTCTCCGGCCATCAATCCAACACGGTGACTGGGGCCGCGCTTCGCACGCATGGCCCGCTCTCGGGCTCGGATACAACCTATCTCGATCTTTTCAGCGGGCGAGTGCTGAAGCGCTCATCGCACATGGCTATTCCGGCATCCGTCGAAGTGGCAAACTCCGTACCGTTTACCGACCGTCTCGATGTCCGTTCTGTGGTATCCTTGAGCGAATCCAACGCGAAGAAGATCGGCGAAGACTAAGGACGCATGTGCGCCGTGAGCAAGCGCCGCGAGCAAGCGCCGGCAAGCAAGCGCCGGCGCGCGAGCATTACACTTGGCGTTTGATTTTCAACTGCGGTCTGGAATCGCGAATGGCACCAGGCACTGCCGGAGAATCCGGACTCATTCCGTGTTTCTCCGCGAGCAACTTCTCATACGCCCGCTCGGCACGTTCGATGGCAACGATCGCCTCCCGCCGCCGGCGAAGTGTCGAGAATCCAAATCCGACCACCAACGTGAGAATACCCGCCCACACCAGGTTGATGTATGGCTTCATAAATGCTTCGACGGTAATGACCTCGGTCGGAGGCGGCGGCGGGTTCTTGTCGTCGAAGACCCGCAGCACGACTCGCGATTTCGATGGATCCTTCATGTCCGGCATCAGTTGGTCGAGCTGTACGTGATAGCTCGTACCGGGTACGATCACATCTTCTTCACTGGCTTCCTCAGTAGCCGGATTTCGCGTGACACCAAGTGTTAGCGTATCCCCATTGGCAACAATATCCGCCTTCACACGAAACGGTTGCTGAGCCATCATCTTCGTCCGTTCGGACTGCGGAAATTCGAAACTCAAAAACTTGATCCGAAGCGAATCGCCGAATTGGGAAACCTCCTGCATTTTCCCGAGCGTATCACGGGGCGTGCCGCCTTCGCTCTCCGCCGAGTTGAGCGTGAAATAGAGATCTCGCGACGCAAATTTCACGATGCCAGGATTCAGGATCGGCTGCGAATGCTGATTGAAGTCCGTCCAAAACGTAAGCGGTTTGGCCGTACCGACATAGCCATGCTTATCGGCGATGTCGACGAGCCAGTAGGTATGCTCGTTCGGAGCGTTCTCGACACCGCGAAACGTCAACGTATACTTTCCACCGAAGGCGACAACTGGCTTCTTGATTGGCAGCCGAATGATTTCACGATCGGTATATCCGGCAGATGCTACCACACCGAGCACAAACACGGCGATGCCAATATGAGCGACGTACGCACCCAGGAATTTTGTGTCAACCGTAATGGCCGGATACCCTGCCAGTACGAATACGACAAGCAATGCTGCAAACAGGATCGTGAAATACGGCCAGCCTTGAAGGATCAGGCCGCCGAACAAGTTATAGTCACCAGCCGAGCTCACCAGCAGTGTCACAAGCCCAATGGCCAATGTGATGCCGAGAGCAGTCCCCACCCGACGAAGATAATCTTGTTTGGTTGGCGCATTGCGGTCGAACGCAAGATTCCAGTGGCCGCGTAACACCTTCCACCCTACTTGAATATTGACCGAGAGCGCGAAGAATGCCGCCGCAATGATCGCAATAAAGCGCAGGTCGCGGACACCCATCCAAATGATGCCCAGCGTGATTACGCCGGTCGCCACGAGTGCGGTAATCGACTTTTTCAATACCTCATTGCCATTGGACTGACGCCATTTCAGCAAAAGCGATAGACCGTTGATTACGAGCAATACGACGATCAGCGGAATATGCAGGTTGGTATAAAAATCAGGATCGACTTTCTTCTTCAGCAGCGGAGCGCTTGTGCCGATGAACACAACGAGCGCGCTTGCGCCAAGGACCGCTGAAGCCAACGAAAGGCTGGTTTCGCGAGACAGGATTTGGTAGTTCTGTCCAAAACCCGACATCTCGCGCCAGCGCCAAAGAAAAATGGCAAGCGGCACAAGAATAAAGAGGCCCATGGCACAGACCAGCAGCGTGAATGCCAGATTGCCCGGATCGGCAAATGAATGGACCGACGCCTCACCAAGCACACCGGAGCGCGTCATAAACGAGCCATAGAGTACGAGGGCATACGCCAGCAGCGTCATCCCGATATTCGTTTTGATCAGCCCGCCTGTCCGCCGCTGAGTCAACATTGTGTGTACGGCAGCTACCGTGACAAGCCATGGCAGCAGACTTGCATTCTCGACCGGGTCCCATCCCCAGAAGCCGCCCCATCCGAGCGTCTCATAAGCCCAGAATCCACCGAGCATAATTCCAAAGCCAAGGACCATTGCTGCCCCGAGCGTCCACGGAATCGAGGTGACCACCCATCCCTGATAATCTCGCCGCAGCAAACCGGCCAGAGCAAATGCAAAGGGGACGGCCAACAGCGAAAACCCAAGGAACAACATCGGTGGATGGATCACAATCCAAAGGTTCTCCAGCGATGGATTCAGTCCTTTGCCATCCGGAGGAATAAAGCCCTTGACGGCCTCGCCCGGATGTGCTGCATAGATCGTCTCGAATGGACTCTTCGTCAGCAGCATCAGCGAAATAAAGACGAGGACCGAAAGATAGATCGCCATGACTTGCGCTTCATAGCGTTGCCGGCGAGCGTATTCGAGCAAGAACACTGCAATGATCGCCGTCCAGAGTCCCCAGAGCATAAAGCTCCCTTCCTGACTCGCGTAGAAAGTCGAGAACAGGAGGAATTTGCTCAGTTTGCGCGAGGCATGCTCGTAGACGTAATTATATTCGAAGTGATAGCTGAAGATATGGTACAACAGCGTCGCGCAGGCGACAAACATGCCGAGCAATGCCAGCTGGGTCATGCGCCGAGCGGCGACAAGATATTCCGTTCGTCCCCGCGCTGCCAGCGCGTAAAGGACCATCCCTGCCAACGAGGCAGTGAAGGTCAAGGCAAGTGCAATGTTACCAAGCATTCTTTTTTTGTAATATGGGACGCATCCGTCCCATGAGACCTACGCGTCCCACGACAGGCGTGTCCCGCAAAACGCGAGGCACGAAGAAAAAGGATTTACGAAGAGGGATTTTGCATCTTGCCAGAACCTTCGTAGCGCGAAGGGCACTTCGTCTGGATGTCCGATGCTTCGAACACACCGTTCTCGACCTTTCCGACGCAGACAACGGCCGGAGCAAGCTCGAAATTGTTAGGACGAACGCCCGCATACTTCACCTGCATCTCGCGGCCCGCATGGTCCTTCATAAAAAAGGTGAACGTGTTCGACTTGATGTCGTACTGCGAGCCTTTGTCCTTATCGTATGTCCCGGAGACCTGCGCTCGACGACCATCGGAAGTGGCTTTATCGAAATCGGAATAGTCGATCTTGTTATCGACGAGAGCGAACGCCGCGACCGCGATAAACGCAACCGCAATGACGAGTGCAATAATGTGCTTAGTTTTCATATTTTCCTATCCAGAGGCCAAACAGGGCCAATTGAGGCTAAAGTTCAAGAGTACTCGTTCATCCTCAATGCGGATTTATGATACCCCATGTATGATGCCGCTCAAGAACCGCACCGGAAAGAAACTTGTCCAATCCTGCTTCTATTCGTCAAAAAGTGAGAGCCATCCGATAGCAACCGTTAAATAACTTTACGGAGCGCCATGCTTCCGTCCTATTTTTGGTCAGCTTCCAGCTTGCGAAGTCTTCGCTCTGTACTAAACATGAAGAGAAACAGCCCGAGCCAGATCACCGCCGAAATGATGCCGACGACGTAAAGCGCATGATGTTCGAGAAAGTCCATAGAAGAGTTAGTTACGCGTCCTCGGCTCGTTTTGCTTCGAGCCGGAGAATGCGGGTGTACATATCTTTGATCCAGAAAAACACGAAGAGAAACAGCACCACCGAAATCCAGTGCATATCCAGCAGTGTGCGATCGGTATGCGTTTGTCCTGAAAGATTGATGACCGGCGCCTCCGTGCCGCCCCCGCCGGGATGGAGACTTTGCGTAATGCGCGGCACAACGAACATAAGGAACGGCACGCTCACGAATGCGATGATATTATAGACCGCCGCAATGCGGGCCTTCTTGTCCTCGCTCTCTTCGAGCAGAGACCGCAGCATGAAATAGGCCGCATAGATAAGCAGCAGAATGAAGATCGATGTCTCACGAGGATCCCAATTCCAGAAGGTCCCCCAGCTAAACCGGGCCCAGATTGAGCCAGTCACCGTCGCAAGGATCGTAAACAACAATCCGGCGGCAGAGGCAGCCCGCGCATGACGGTCGTATTCGAAATCCTTCTTGATAAGGAAAAGGATCGAGTAGATCGTCCCGACCAAAAACGCAATAAAGGCGACCATCGCCATCGGGACGTGGAACAGCATGTTGCGTCCCAACTCGCCAAGTCCCTGGATCATCGGAAACGTCATCATCGGATTGGCGCGGATGATCTCCACAAGATTGAAGGACTTCGCCGAAAGATTGTAGGCAACACTGATTACCAGCACATCGCCAGCCTTGTATGCCCCATACGCCCCGTTGGACGCATGCACGCGCCCCGGCTCCCCGTACAGATCTTTGAAGAGCGCTCCCGCGGAATCCGTAGACACCAACGTGGCCCGGACCGGCGTCACGTCCTGCACGCCGTTCATTGCGAGCGTCGTCGCGTCCGAAAAGCTACCGCCGATCGGTGTCTCGAATGCGATATACACCTGAATCGCCAGGGCAATGCCTAAGCACCACAAAAATAGATTCGACCGAAAAAGTCTCATCTCATTAATCCGTTTAATCTCATGATATAAGGTCCAGGCTAATCCTTCCAAATCACGTCGAACAGCACATAGCTGACCAACATCATTGCGACATCAAACGAAAGGAGTATCAAAATGTCTCCGCGCGCTCCAACCCAGGCATTCGGCACTTCGATCGCGATTCGGGTGGCATCTGTCGTAGCGATAACAAGCGGCATCAGCACGGGCAATGCGAGAATCGGCAGCAATGCCCCCTTTTGCGAGGCGCGGCTAATCAAGGCCGATAGAATCGTCGAGACTGCGGCAACGCCGGCAGCACCGAGCACAAGTTGGAGCCAGAATATTCCCCAGTCACGCACATTGAAATCGCGAGCAAAAAAGAACAGAAAGAACACAACAGCGGAAACGGCAAGCATTAGCATCAGACCCAGATTGTAAATGAGCTTGCCGATCATTACGCTATCACCAGATGCGTAAAGCCTAAGGAGGAGTGCCGTTCCCCGTTCCTCTTCAGAGACGAACGACCGGGCCAGACCAGTCATGGCACCGAAGAACAATGCGATCCAAAGCAGCGCACTGATGATACTGGGCTGCAACTGCTCACCTGGCGTCGAATACAGAATCACAGCAACCGTGATGAGCAGAAACATCACGACGGCACTCACGCCATACCGAGTCCGAAACTCGATACGCAGGTCTTTTCGGAGAACGCCTTGCCACGATGCCATTATTTTGCCCCGATCGATTTAAATGCCTGCGGCAAGAATGCAATCACATCCGTGGCCGTCATGCAATGTTGTGTGCTTTCTGTTGCGGCAAAGTCGCCTGCAAGTCCATGCAAATAAGTCGCAGTTGTCGCAGCGCGCGATGCTTCGAATCCCTGCGCGAGAAAGCTCGCGATCATCCCGGCCAGCACATCGCCCGTGCCTGCCGTGGCAAGTCCGGGATTTCCGGACGAGTTGATATAGCAGGTTCGATCCGGCGTGACCGTGTATTCAGCCGGTGCGCCCTTCGCCACCACAATAACACCATACTTCTCCACTAGAACTCGTGCAACAGCAATCCGCTCGCGCTCGACTTCCGGCCATGGTCTCCCAACGAGTTTCGCCAACTCGCCGACATGCGGAGTCAGGATCGTAGGACTCTTCCGCGAATTCAGCACTCCCAGATTCGTTGCCAACGCACCGAGCGCGCCGCCATCGATTACCATTGGCTTGTCCACATCCGCAATTACCTTGAGTACGAATTCCGTGGTGTGTGGCGCAGGCTTTAGGCCGCAGCCGATGAGTACCACATCCACTCGTTCGAGATGATCCTGCAAATCAAACCACGCACCCGGCGCCGGATCACCATCGAGTTCTGCGATACCGACAGTGAGCAATTCCGGCACCGCTTGCGCGACGATTCTGCGCTCCGATTCCGGCAATGCAACCGTAACCATCCCGCATCCCGATCGCAGAGCTGCCCCGCCTGACATAATGCCCGCTCCCGTCATTCCGCGCGAGCCGCAAATAGCCAACACCCGACCTCGTGTGATCTTGGAGGAAGTAATCGCAACGGGAGGAATTGAAAGATCCGCGGCCGTCACCAGGAAGGCACGATCCCCTTCGGCGGACGGAAGCGAACCACCTAGCGGGGCAATATGAATATCGCCAGTATACGCCCGCGCATTCCCGTGATAAAATCCAAGCTTTGGCGCTGCCATCGTAACCGTGCGATCGGCGATAACAACATTCTCGGATGCTGCTCCGCTATCGCTATCGAGGCCGGTCGGAATGTCGATGGCGAGGACTTTTGCGCCACTGGAAGACCGGAACGTGTTGATTGCCCGAATCCCCTCGGCAATCGCCTCTCGTGGCTCTCCCTTCGAGCCGGTGCCGAGTAGCGCATCGATGACGATGTCTGGACCATCGACGATATCGAAGATTTCTTCAGCCGTTTCGAAGGAATATACCTCATCGGGATCGATCAACTTTGAGAGCGCATCATACTGCACTCTCGCATCCGGCGAAAGCTTCTCCGGCGTTCCGGCCAAGAAGATAGTCACATTATGCTCACGCTCCGTCAGCAACCGCGCAATCGCGAGTCCATCACCACCATTGTTGCCGGTGCCGCAAACAACTGCAATTTCGGAGGCGCCAGCAAGCCAATCCTCGATTGCAGCCACCGCGCCACCCGCGGCATTCTCCATCAGCACAAGGGATGGAATGCCGATCTCTTCGATTAAATGCTTATCGACGCCTTTCGATTGCGCAGTGGTGAGAACAGGTTGCATCATGTAAACTAACGATCCGGCTTCCGCAATAAATATCCGGCTTCGAGCACCGCAATCTCTCGCAACAATGGCACGTGCCGGAGCACGTTCATCTTGATGGCCGGTAGCCCGAACTTGAGCTTAAACACCGGACGAAGCAAATAAAGCTGTTCATCCACTAATTCGAGTCCAGCCTGCCTGGCAGCACTACGGAATTTCCCAATGGTCAGTCGGATGTCTCGTAATCGCGTGACCTCCTCGATGTCGATTTCCAATTGCCCGCTTTTCGCGACTGGCTGAAAGAGCACATCCGGCAATGCCTGCACATATGGGAGTTTGCCCCAGACAGTCCGAAGAAGATGCTGATGACCTCCGAACGGCGAATAATAGGGTGGAAACACGACGTAGAGATAGCCGCCAGGCCGCAGAAAATCCATCACATGCTGCAGGCTTCTCTCCGTCTCGTGCAGGTGCTCCATCACATCGCGGAGCGTAACGAAATCGAATTGCTCGCGCCACTCCGGCGGCGTCTCCTGATTCGTGACATCGTGAATGTGAAATTCCGAGTTGATCCCGAGTGCGTCAAAGATAATCTCGGCACGGTCGATCGCTTCCTGACGGATATCGATACCCAGAATTTTTCTCGGCCCCCCAGGGGTCTGCGTTGGGTAAGGGGCATCGTCCGCCATCGCCGCAAGCACGCCGCCCTCGCCACAGCCAATTTCACAGATGTTCTTACCTGCGAACTGAACTCCTTTCGATTTGAAATATGGCACGAGGTGTTCCGCACCAAGGCCATACTGATAGCCAAAGTAATAGCGGTCGTTCTCGCTTACGACTCCTTTCAGAGCCTGAATGCGTGGGTGTTCGGTTGCGGTCATGGTTAGGCTGACACCGATGGTTTGGTAGCGACAATCATCACAGACGTGGACAAAAAGGGAATCGGCGTCGCATCGTTCCGAAAGATCGCACGGCGCACGGCACGCTGAAGGGATTCGGGTTTCAGCATATCCATTGGGGCCGTAACGTAAAGCGACTTCTGAATCTGGAATCCAGCATCGCGAATGAGCCGTTCGATCTGGCTCTTGCGATAGATTCTGGCCTTTGCATAGCGAGAGTGAATAGCATACGGTAGCCAGGAAAAAAACGGTACGCGGTTCCAGGGCAACAGTGGCAGATTTGCGCCGTGCGTTTCGAAGATCCACCACTTATTCGGCACGGTAATTATCGCGGTCCCGCCAGAACGGAGCACGCGGAACAACTCAGAAATCGTACCGGAATCGCTTCGAGTATGCTCGATCACTTCGATACACGTCAGACAATCGACGCTGTTGTCATCCAACGGAATTCGGTCGCCATCATAATGACGAATGACGAATGACGAATGACGAATGGCGGCAAGCGGGTCACCATTCGTCATTCGTAATTCGTCATTCCTAATTCCATCAACAAAGTGTCGAAACTCATTGAGGCGACCTTCTTCCACGTCAATGCCCATCCATCGGTCGAAGTGCCTGGCATAAAGCACAGTCTGTGCGCCGTTGCCACAGCCGACATCCAGATAGAATCCACCGCGCGCAAATGCGTTCGGTGCGTACGCCTTCGCCAGCCGGTATCGCCGTTCGAGGATAAACTGCCCATAATCGGCGGGCTTGCCGAGTTCGCTTGCCACGATAGATGTTAGGATACGGTTTCGGCGCTGTATCTCGCAATGAGTCCTGTACGGACAGCATAGCGGTAGGTGCGCGCAAATACCCAGCCAGAGAGAACAATATAGAAGATGGAAAGGACACCGCCGATGGCCAGGATTCCGACGGGTGCGGCTTCATGCGCGGCTATTGCGCGAAGCCCTTCGAAGACGTAGGAAGCCGGAAGAAGCCTCGCGATCCATTGCAGCGGCTCGGGCAAAACTGAAATGGGATAAAACACCGCCGCGACCGGCGCGAGGATCGCTGGCATGGGCCAGATAAACCACTCAGCGGCAGGGCCGAGACGAAGCACGATCGATATCGAAAGGATACCCAGTGCAATTCCAAACAGGAACAACACCATCACGAACGGCACGAAGAGGGCACCGTATGCGAAAAAGGATAGTCCGAAAACAAGTGTTGCCAGCACGAGCATGACTACCAGTCCGAAGAAACTTGTAAGCACACTCGAAAGCACCAGCCCGGTGAGATACTCCGAGGTCTTCAGCGGTGTCGCAAAGAGATTCAGAAAATTCCGAGACCAGACATCCTCGAAGAATGATGTTGTGACGCCGAACATGGCCCGCGTGAAGAAATCCCAGAGAAGTACGGCGCCGAGCATCGTGGAAACGAAGTTCATGCCGGAGTGCGAAACGCTGTTCAGATAGCGGGTAATGAATCCCCAGAGCACAATATCGATTGCGGCCCACGCAAAGAGCGGCACGACGCGTGTGAAGCTTCCGCGCATGAGATACAGCACGCGCAACAGGATGGCGTATATCCTCTCCGTGCTCATGCTGGTTGCCCGAGACTGAGCGGCTCGCGCGCCACGGTGATAAACAACTCTTCGAGCGAACTCTTACCGTGCTCCGCCGGCATGCTCTTCGGATCGCCTTCGAGCAAAATCTTCCCGCGTGAGAGAAAGCACACCCGGTCGCAAACATCCGCGACTTCATACATATTATGTGAAGTCCACAGAATCCCAACTGCGCGTTCGTGTGCGTATTTCACTAGCCGCTCACGGATATACTGCGCTGCCGATGGATCGAGAGAGGCCGTCGGCTCATCGAGCAACAACACTCGCGGATCGTTCAGCATTGCTTTCGCAAGTCCGGCGCGGGTTTGCTCGCCACTCGAAAGCACACCGCACTTCGTGTTACGAAATTGACCGAGCTCGAACGTGTGAATCAGCTCCTCGATCTTGCTCGAAAGATTCTGAACCCTGTAGAGAAGTCCAAAGACGCGAAGATTTTGTGCGACGGTGAGATTCCCAGGCAGTGGTGCATATACCGCTGCAAAGTTTGTCCGCTCTATGGCTTTCGAGCGATTCCGCAACACATCGATGCCCTCGATTTCGATTGTGCCCGAACTGGGTTCGAGCACACCGAGCAACATACTGATCGTCGTCGTTTTTCCGGCCCCGTTCGGGCCCAGCAGACCCAGGATCTCATTCTGCCGAACGGCAAACGAAATTCCATCCACCGCCGGACGATCGCCGTACACCTTTGTCAAGCCCCGGACGGAAAGGACCTCGGGACGCGTGTTAGAGATTGACAAGGCTCTCGATCCCTTCCGCAAATGCGTCCCACGAATATTTCTTCTTCTGCTCAGCTACGCCAGCCATGAGTTTAGCTTCGAGGTCCTGCGCGAAGAATTCAAGCACGCGTTTGGCAACGGCTTCGGGCGTCGCTTTTGGCACGATAAGTCCACTCACGCCGTCCGGCACAACTTCTGCGAGTCCGCCAACATCTGTCACAATCGCAGGAGTATCGAAATTATATGCAATCAAAACGATGCCGGATTGTGTCGCATCCCGATAGGGCAACACAACAGCATTCGATGCGCTGAAGTATTTCGCGACTTCGTCGTTCGCAATGTAGTCCGTAGCAAGAACCAAATTGTTCGATGGAATCTGTAACTCTTCTATGAGCTTGCGATACTCTGCCTCATCGCCATAGAACTCCCCCGCAATAACAAGCCGTAGCTCCGGCAGCTTCTTGAGGATGAGCGGCATCGCACGCAAAAGAATATCGAGTCCCTTGTATTTGCGGATGTAGCCGAAGAACAGGATCGTCGGCGCATCCTTTGGGATTCCGAGTGCGGCCCGGGCCCCGGTACGATCCACCCGTTGACCGAAATTCTCAAAGACGGGATGAAGTACTTTCACGTACTTCGCATTTGGTACGACTTGGAGCAGTTCGCGCTCGACGGAATCCGACTGGACGATATAGGCATCGACCGCACGAAACGCGAAGCGCGTGAGCATCATATCGCCGGGCCGCTTCTCATGCGGTATCACGTTATCCACGATGAACGCGATCTTACACTCGTGTCCCTGCTTCCGCGTAATGCGTTTCGCAACACGCGCGAGTACACCATACGCAGGCGCGAAAAACGGCATCCAGTACTTGAAGACAATCAGGTCCGGTTTGTAACTCGCCGCAATTCGGCCCGCGCGATACCACGAGACAGGATTGATCGTGTCAATCACCTGAGAATTGCGAAGAGACTCGTTCTCATCCTCACCTGTAATTCGTAATTCGTCATTCTTAATTGGAGCCTCGTCCTGGGATTTGCCTGGAAACAGCAATTTGGGATACTGCCGCGAGAACGTCATGACATGCACCCAATTCCCACGTTCCCGGAGCGATTTCGCAATCAACGCGATGGCATGCGCGATGCCGCCGCGAAGAGGAAAGGCTGTCCCAACGATTAGAATACGCATTTGCGCCCGGGCCAACGAGAACTCGGAACGGTGAGTTTCGAGTCATGGGAATTGCCCGGCGTGCGATGTGTTGTGCCCCACATGCGAACCCCTGCCCCACCCGATTTCTTTGGCCGCACCCGCGAAGAGCTTCAGGAGCTTTTTGCACGTGAACTGCCCGACGTGCCGAAATTCCGCGCCGCGCAGGTCTATTGCTGGCTTTATGCTCGGCGAGCCCGCTCGTTCGCGGAAATGAGCGATCTGCCGAAGGTGCTGCAAGCCGAGTTGAAAAAGCAGTTCAAGCTTCCGACGCTTGCCCTTGCGCATCTCTCCGAAAGCATCGATGGCACCCGAAAATTTCTCTTCGAACTGGCCGATGGACTAAAGATCGAGGCCGTGCTGATTCCCAGCGAGATGCTTGATGCGCGCGATGAAGTCAAGCGCAAGACACTCTGCGTTTCGACACAAGTGGGCTGCCCGCTCGACTGCAAATTCTGCGCGACGGCATCCCTGAAGCTCAAACGCAATCTCACGACTGCAGAGATATTGCTACAGGTTTTTGAGGTCGAACGTTTGACTGGCGAGAGCATCACGAACCTCGTCTTCATGGGCATGGGTGAACCGATGCTGAACCTGGAGCACGTCGCCCGCGCCATCCGCATCCTGACCGATCCCGAAAACGAAATTCTCGGCAAGCGCCGCATTACAGTTTCCACGAGCGGATTGCCGGATGCCATCCGCGAGTTCACGCGGATGAACCTCGGCGTGAAGCTTGCACTCTCGCTACATGCGACGACGAACGAGCTTCGCTCGCGCATTATGCCGATCAATCGCCGCTACCCACTCGAAGAAGTGCTCGCCGCGATGGAAGACTACTATCAGCAGTCGCACATTCCCGTGACCTACGAGTATATCGTGTTCCGCGGATTGAACGATGGTCCAGCCGATGCGAAACGCCTCGCTAAAATCACGCGCCGATGCCCAAGCAAGGTGAACGTCATCCCCTTTCACCCGATCGACTTCACCCATCCCGAAGGCATCTCCGCTGAACTTGCACCCGCGCCGAAAGCTGAGTTCGAGCGCTTCCTCACGCTGCTCCGCGCCGAGGGCGTCCGTGTGATGGTTCGATCCAGTTCAGGCGTTGACATTGAGGCCGCCTGCGGGCAGTTGGCACTGGCGGAGGAGACTCCAGTTGCACTCTCCCTCCCCTAACGAACGACCAGCACCGCACCCTCTTCGTGATATTCGAGGCTTGTCAGGCGATAGACATATCGTCCCGCCGGGAGGCTGGATAGGTCGATCGAAGCAGTATGTTGTCCCTGCTTCTGCGAGCCGCCATCGATGTGCTTGGCGACACGCCCAAGCGGATCGTACAAGTCGATCGTGACAGGCCCATCGAGGCCAAGTTGATAGGAAATGGTAAGATCGCTCGATGTAGGATTCGGCGCAACGCGCGAGACTCTGTAATCGCCCGCGAACACGACACCATGCACCGGCCCACCACAATCGGCAACCTGAAATAAGCCATCGGTCTTGGATTCTGCCTGATCGGCCGCGGGACTAGACGCGATGACATGAATGTACGATGTCGGGTTCGGCCCGAGCAGTGCTTCGGCATCGAGTATGAATATCGGGGAGACGGCAAACGAGTCCATCGCAACCGTAACCTCAACGGTGCTGTCCGTGAGCCTTCGCATCTTCGGTGTGCTGAGACTGGCTGGTCCTGCCAAGGTGCCATGGAAGAGCACCATACTTGGATCGAATGAGACATCGAGTGTGGCACTATCCGCATCGATCTTCGAAATTCGTGTGCCGAAGATCGATACTGGTATTTGTATGCGATCTCCGGCGCGTGTGAGTGTGGAAGCCACCGAATACCCAAAGCTCGGTTCTTCACCAAGTGGATACACACCGGTGCCAATCAGGATGACCGGCGGAATTACGTCGGGTGATGTGGTCGTGATATATAGCGTGTCCGTCAGCGTTCGCGCTCGTTTTGGCAAGAACGTCATTTGATACCCTCGTTGAGAACCCGGATCAATCGCGACTCCCGGCAAGTTCTGGTCCGCCCGGAAGTCCGGTCCAATGCGCAGCCCTGTTACAAACAGCGGATAGGTCCCGATATTTCTAATAGTGATAAGCTGGTGGTTCGAATCTCCAATCGTCACTGGTTGCAGCTTGAGCCATAATGGGTTGATCTGCACGTGTGCCTCGACACCACGACCCGTAAGAAGCACCGTGTCGAACCGAGCGGAATCATCCTCGATGATAAGACGCGCCGTATCGCGCACTTCCAGCAGTGGATGGTATGTCAGGTTCAATGTCAAGGTATCATGATCCGACGTGATCGTGTGCGGCACTGTGGCGCTATCGCTAAACCGAAGCATGGACGGCGGCATAAACATAACACTCTTGACACTCGGAGTGCCTTCTGTCGCGGTGATATAGAGAGGGATTGATAGTGAGTCGGTTACATGCACATCGCCGAAGTCGATGCCGTGCGCGCTTAAGAGCAATCCTGTATCTGTCCCTTCTCCGCGCAGAAACACTGTATCGACGTGACCACTCCATCTCACGAGCAGTGTGTCGAGCACAAGACTAGTCGTTGGGTCTGGTTTGAAGGTAACCGCAATCACATCTGCCCCGCTGGCGGGTAGCGTTGCCGGGAGCGACAGCGTGAATTCCGGTTGAGATTTTGTCGCGCTAATCACGGCACCCTCATTGCCAATATTTGAAAGATGAACATCAAGCGTTTTTGCTGCACCACGAAGAACATATCCGAAATCGAGTGCTTGTTCCACAACGAGAACATTTGGTGAAAGGCCGACACCTAGCAGCGTTATTGTCCGGCCGGTTGCACTATCAGAGGCGATATTAAGCGTTACATCGGTCGAGCCATTCGTAAAGGGACGAAACGTGACGCACAACTGAATGCTATCCCGTGCCAGCAGGAGTATCGGAACTTCGTGAACAGCGAATCCCACAAGGCCGCTGGTATCAATTGAAATATGCAGTGGTGTGCAACTGGGATTTTTAAGTGTAATACACCGCACCACTGAATCCCCGACATGAACTGAATCGAAATTCAATAGCGAGTCCGTTAGCACGATCTCGGGCAGGGCGCCTCCCGTCGCATGAAGTGGCAGCGTGAACTGCGTACCACAGTCGTCTACCGTCAGAGTCAGAACTCCATTATGTTCACCAGGCTTGGTACTGTTGAATATCATGGTGAATGTTCCCTTGCCTCCGATTGAGTTGGGCGTGGAATCCAAAGAGAATCCGACGCCGGAGATGGCGACATTCTTAATGTCGATCGTATCAATCCCGAGGTTTGCGAGTTGTACACTCAGCGATTTGGAGGTGCCATGACAGACCGTATCGAATTCAAGGCTTGGTGGACTCCATGCGGCTCGTGCAATTTCCCGCGAGCCTCGGATTGGAAGCGTCACAGCAACACATCCCTCGGCCCCGATGAATACGAACGAGCCGGTATCTAATTCACCCAAATGAGGTTTGAACCGCACCGCGAACTGCTTCGACTCTCCCGGTGCGAGCGTGACCGGCAGTGAAAACGGCGCAAAGTTAAACCGAGGTGAGCCATAGTGAATCGTATCGGTAATTGTCACCGAGCGCGCCGTTCCATTCGTCAAAGTAATACTAGTCGCGATCGGCGTTGTGTCACAGCCGCGCCCGAATGAAAGCACCGGCGCGTTGAATGCGAGACCTGGATACCCGCGCGATCCGCGCAAAACGGCAATACCAGTACCGCAGGGCGACATCTGAAAATAGGCAGTATCGACAAAGTCGCCATCGAGCTGCGGTTGAAACAGGAATTCAATCTGGATGCTATCGCCAGCGGGAATTCGATACGGAAATAAAGGTGGATTGAAAAATACTCCATACGTCGAATACCCAATACTATCCAATCGAACCGGACGGTCATTGGGATTGACCACCATCATCTCAGTCATTACTGAACCGGTCGGACAAATGCGGCCTACATCAATCGCAGGAGCAATCAACGGCGCCGGAGGCACAACATCGATCGAAATAGCAGCTAAAGTATCAGTTGCACACAAAACGCCCCGCATACGAAGGGTCGCCGTCAGATGACCGCAGGTCTTTGGGTGTAATCGCACATGCAATTGCAGAGTATCGCCCGGCGCGCGAAATTGATTTTCACGCCCATCGAGTATTGTAAGCGTCGCGTCCGATGATGTCACAGATTGGATTGCATCATCGACATTACCGGTGTTCGTCACAAGGATTGTGGTGTCGCGTGTGATTCCGGCCAAATCCGCCGGGACCGCGCCAAAATCAATCGTGCGCGGAAGGGAAAGCTCGGGCTGCTGGCGAAACCCGGTGACGGTCAATCGGGCAATGCGTGAGCACTTATCCAGTTGGATTCCGGCCTGCACTGTCAGTGGTCCGCGCTTCCCAGGAAGCAGTTCAAAGGTGTCAATCATCGTTTGGCCGGGAGCGAGCCGTCGAGGAAGTTGGGTCAGAAGAATCAATCCGCTGCCAGAGGGTATGACTGGCGACTCGAGTGTCACGGAATCCGTCAGGCTGACGTTCGTCACTGTGACCGTCTTGATCCTGGGTAACAGACAATTATACACGGAGTCGAACGCAAGCACACTTGGATTGAATAGAAGTCCAACACTATCATAGCTCGCGTGAACGGCAATTCCCAATATTCCACCGCATTCGTTGGTGCTGGAGATAAACAAGCTATCGTTATAGACACTATCATAGCTCCCGCCACTTCCGGGCTCAAAATGCAGATCGATCGGGACATAATAACTGCTATCGGCGCGCAGGGGGATCGGGAAATTCGAAACGCTCGAAAATGCAAGGCTATGATTGAATGTGTAGGAGGTGATCGTATCCGGTCGCGGTCCGATATTATGAACGTAGATGACCGTGTCGAACGAGCCTACGCATCGTAATGTCCGAATGACGATCTGCCTCTCGCGAGAGGCGAGCTGCCAGCCTGGCGCGGCATTCCGAATGGGTGAGTTCGATGTAACCAAGTCGACACTGGGACCACGAAGAAATCCATCGCGGCCGTGTCCGGAAAAATCATGGACGCGAGTGAGACCTTCTCCATCATCGAATGTATAATAGAGCACGAGGTTCGTGTCTGTGCCCGGAACAACGTTGAACATATTCGCTCGAATCGTCGCAAGCGATCGTGGCGTGTTCCAAATTCGCACTTCATCGATCAGACCAATGAAGCTGGCGCCATTGGCACTCATCCCGATTCGAATGCTATCGGTGCTCGAATCAATGGATAGAATTGACCTGGCACTCCTGCTCGCAACTCGGACGCTATCGACAAATAGATACAAGCTATCGCCGGGACGATAGACAAGAGCGATGTGGTGCCAATTATAAAATGAGTCGGCAGGCTGCAAGGTCACACTGTCGGGTATCCCACGCCGAATAACGCCGGTATATTCCGAATCTGGTCCCAGGAAAATCCCATACGCGGAAAATCCACCATGCCCTTTATCAATGATACCGGCATTCGGAGAAAGGCCGGCCGGTAAGACCCAACATTCGATGGTAAATCCATGGGTCAGATTCAGCGCTTGGATGCCGGGTGTGGCAACATAAGAGGCGGCTCCACTAATGTTCAGCATTCCACGCGGGCAATTCTGCGCGACGGCTCGTTCACCAAGCATCATGGAGAAGAGCGCCAGAAGCGCCAGTACCAGCAGATACGGATGTCGTGCGTTCATCGGCTAGCGTACCTCGTTTTCGATGAGTGCACGAACAGTCCGCGAGAGCACCCGCCCCTCGGGGATGGAATTGTCGAACAGATCGTCTCGCGAACCATGGGACTCGACGAGCATTGAGGGCTTACCTTTACCCGATCGCCGTAATGCAGCCTGCAACATGTCGGCCGCTCGTGTGACGCGATCGCGCGCAAGCTTCTCGTTGAACTGGTCGTCGCCAGTCTTATCCGTGTGGCCCGTCAGGGTAACCTGACTTCCTTTCAGAATACTGCCGGCCATGTCATGGATGATACCCTCCGCCTGCTTCCGGTCGAGTTGCGACGAACTATAATCGAATAGAATCAGACTGTACTTCTCGACTTCCTTATCGAGCGTCGTATCGGTGATATGGACGGTTCGGTTGCGAATCTTTTGCCGAAGGTGAATCGTGCCTTCGGCTTTGGCAGTATCCCCAAGACTATCGATGACCACAATTGTATAATTGAGGGAGTCGCGGCGATCGGGCATGGACTGTTCGTCAAGCGTCCAAACGTATGCGCCTGTCGTTCCTTTGGTAAGCGCATCGAATGAGCGAAGCACGCGGTCACGCTCCCTGACCTCGATCGTCGCACTCCGCACGCCGGCACTACTGACGATCTCGGGATAAAAACTGATGTGTGGTGGTGTGGCCACTCGCTCGATCCGCTCGGTGTGCAACGGCGCGGCAATCCCGTCGCGAGACGGGATAATTTCGACGCGGCGGTTCTCCGCCTCACCAAATGCATTCAGATCGTCAGACGCGACATCCGGCAAATCTCGCACTCGAACATGCAACCGATTCGGCGCTACATCCCAGACCGTCTCGAAATACTGAGCCACGGATTCAGCTCTCTCTCGCGAAATCGCCTGTCCTCGTGCGGCATCGCCTCGTGAGTGGATGCTTCGCGCTCCAACAAGCGTCACGCTCGCCGATGGATCATCGTGCAATCGCCTGCCGAGAATATCCAACACATTATGATGGATCTCCAGAGCGCCGGATGTGAACAGGCTCGATACTTCGAAGGCATCACGCTCTGCGGCAGTTCGCTGATGATACCGCGATGGAATCTTCGAAGCGCCATCGTCAAAGAAGACATAATGGAGCATGGGATAGACCTCGGTCACATGCAGACGCTCGATCGTCAACAGAGGCTCCTCGACCTCGGTACCATCCTCGTTCACACCAAACGCGCTGATGGATACACTGAGGACGTGATTAACCGGCGCTGGCGATACTTGCGGTGCTTCCACCGGGGCTACATCTGGCACTGGTTCGCGGAAGGGCGTATCGACCAAGGCAATGGCTGCCGGCGGTGGAGACTCGCCAGTACGATACACAAGCCCAAGTGCAAAGCCCGTCGGTAGAATGCGCCATGCGCTTGTGCTCCGATCCGAGATACTCGTTACCGGCAGCATCACACCAAACGATGGCCGAAGCCAAAGATTCGGTTGGAAGTATAGCTCGTAGGACGCATTGAGATCGAAGCCAGCCTGAAATGGATGGACATTGAACGCCGCGCTGGATACGGCTCGGACGCTCCTGTTATTGTCAGCGTATACCGCACCCGAAGGCGATGCAATCGCTTCGCTCTGACTCAGTGAGTGCGACGTCAAAAATCCCGCGTATGGTCCGGCTGTGACGGCAAATCGCGGAAGCACTTCATACGATGCAAACAGCGATGCCGCGAGCATGGAGAGGCTCACATCGAGCGTCCGGGTACGTGTGATGGCCACGTAATTTCCGAATGGATCGCGAGCTAAGGGCGTCTGGGGTGTTTCCTGCGCATTGAGCGTGTAGTTCGTCGAAAGATCATGATACATCAGCGCGCCACCAAACGACCATGAGGGACCTTGGGGCAGACTCGCGCCGATGCGGAAGCTGGGCGCGAACCACTTATGGCCTTGCTGGAATGTGCCGCATTCATAGGAGTTGTCGTATGCCGGAATCGAGGAGAAGCTAAGATTATTCGACAGCTGAACGCTGCCGAAAAGCGAGGGTTTCGTCGGCTCCGTTTGGGCGAGAGCATACTCAGCGAGAAGGGCAAGCGCGACGATGCCCAGCGCTGCGCGCCAGGCATAAACTCGCGTGGTTGTAGTCCTGCCCGTCATTGAAGTAAGGGAGCGGGCATCGTAGCATTGCGTCCGAAGCAGCAGACGGACGCAAAAGACGCAGCGTCTAACGTTGAATCAATTGCCGATAGCGTTCTTCGTTATAACAAATGACAAATTTGGATGCAGATGTGCATCCAAATTTGTCATTCGTCAATTGTCATTCGTAATTCACTGGCTTTACGGTGCCTTGGTCGAATTATCCACGGGCGAGCGATCGTCCGCGGGTTTCTTAATTATGGGTTTGACATCCATCTGGGCCGGCTTGCTATCCAACACTTCTGGCGTCGCCGAAGTCCTGGTGCTGACATTCGTTGCCTGCGCGTGACGCGCATGCGATGATGGGTGGCCGGCTGCGACGAATGACCGCTCATCCGTCACATTATGCAAGCCATTGGAGGCCGGTATTGTTTCATGCGTGAGAGGAGCAACAGCGGGGGACGCTGGCTGTGTGACAGATTGGACAACCGGGGTTGGCTGGCCCAAGTGCTTCGGCGTGATATTCATCACCGCGACCGCCGATAAGAACCCAAGAAACAGGCCCGTACCCAAAGCGTACTTCGGCCGACTGAGAATACCACGAAGAGGGGCGGCAACCGCTCCCTGCGCGTGAGCGGAGCCGACCAGCTCCTGCTCGATAAAAGGTGTCACGGCGGTGGCCGAGAGTCCCAACGCCGTGAGCGTACGATCGCGGATGAGCCGCTGATCCATACGCAGGCTGTCAGCATCGCTGCGGACGGCCTTCATCAACTCGAGTTGCGATCGAAACGCAAGACGCATCGCATCACTGGCGGCCAGCGTAATGAGGAAATTCTGTTCCTCACCCGAGGTCATCGCGTGATCGAAATATCGGCTGATCTGTTCTTCTTGTCTCATGACCATAATCTTAAATGCTGTACGGCCTGGGAGCCGCATGGAAATTACAAAACCGAGCTATCAAATGTAGTGTGACGGATCGTCGGACTCCGCGAGGCCTAACCATCCTTGAATGAACTTCCGAAGTCGAATACGAGCACGATACGCACGAACTTTCACGTATTGCTCGGAGGACTGCATCATATCCGCAATCTCGCCATATGCGAATCCCGAATACTCATGCAGCACGAAAATCTCTCGCTGATCGAACGGCAGCTTTGCCAGTCCGCGGACCATCAAGTCCTGAATTTCCCGTGAAGTTGCCTCCCGCGAGGAAGCTTCCTCAACCATCAACGGATCGAGCTCTTCGCTCGAATGCGGCTTTTCCACTCGGAGCATGTTGAAGCAGAGATTGCGCGCCGTCTGGAAGAGCAGGCCACGAAAGTGGTCAATCGTCACATCTTTCCGCTGCCGGAATTCGAACACTCGTGTCCAGGTATCCTGAAAGGCATCCTCGCCCGATTGCTCGTTGCGCAGCATCCGCTTGCAATAGAGCAACAGCGGAACTTCGTATTTCGCATACAAGCGCATGAATGCTTCTGTGCTCGTCTGGACGTTCCCACTCAGGAATTCCAGCTTCAACTTCGAATCGCAATCATTCAGCCGGGCGGTGGCGCGTTCCGAAAGTGCGCCGCCGGCATTTTCGGCTAAAATCGAGAAGGGCGCTTCCTGGGAGAGGGCATCACTGATGGTACCCGCTTCACCCGAAAACTCATCGAACACGCCTTCGCTGGGCGACCAATCATCCTGTGGCGAGAAGAAAGGCTGGGAGACAGGTATCCCTGATTCCGAGTCTCGCTCTGGCTTTTTGGTTTCTTCTTGCATGTCGTGTGATGAATCCTATATTACTAAGACCAACGAGAAGGCAAAAGGTTACACAAGGTCACGCAGATTTGACCAGAAATCTGAGTAGAGCGTCCGATGGCTCAGAATATGGCAATTGCCAATATGCTGAAATCAGGCTGATTTTGGGCATTTCATGCTGCTATTTTACTATTTGAGTTTGTTTTTCATAAAAGCACCACTTTCTGGAAAACCAACGGCTCCCCAGCCAAAAGGTAGTGAGACCTATTTCTCTAACATCAGCGGAAGCACGCGTTCGCCGGCGGCAGTAGTGACTTTGACAAACTTTGGCCCTGACCGTATCTTAGTCAAATTGAGTGAGACTGGGCCGGCAGAGAGATCGGCCTCCGTGCGGAAATCTACCGTACCCAGCGCATCCAAGACTTCAATCGTCGCAGCGGATAATGGTCCATCAAGAGTGGAAAACGCCTGGATCTCGGTCATGCCTGTCGTCGGATTCGGTGCGATGCGGAAGGATGGCACAGTACCGTAGCGCATGAAACCGCTGAGCAGGCCGGTTTGACATGCGCTGCCCTCGAGACAGATCGACCTCGCCGAACTACGATAGCTGCCACAAATAATATCATTCCGAAGCAGCCACACCGAATCGAGCGCAAGCATCCCACATCGGTGATCCGCTGATGTATCGCTCGGAATTCCGCTGTGCGCTTGTGGATAAAACTCCATGTGAATATACCCCAGCACTGAGTCACTCGAAAGGCCACCAACAGGATTGAATTGAAGCTCCGCGAAACCCGTACTAGAGCTGAGATCAATTCGATTCCCGCTTGGGTCGACTGCATCATTGAAGATGAAAACCGAAGTGTCCCATGTAAACCGGGCTCGCAAAGGATACGGGATGGGCTTGCCTGATATGCCGAAGGTTATGTCGCCGATCGTATCTGTCAGACTCCCTCCAAAATGAGAGTAAGCATGATAGAGATTCAAGGTTTCATTCACGCTGTCCTCGCCATGTCCTTTCAGTGCGATGTTCCACACTGTTCCATCACTCAGCCGAATTGTAAGCGTTGCGGAGTAGTCCCGAGCAGGGCCGCCTGGCTGCCACAGGATCACATCCGAATCGAGTTGGGTAAGACTTGTCGTAGACGTGTGAATGAACTGAAAGTAGGCAGAGTCCTTTCCACTCAAGCGTTGGGAAAGAATCGTGGGAAGATTGCAGGTAGTCCCGGAATAGGGCTGAATCGTAACGCTCTTCGTCTCGAATGAGCAGGGTGTGAGCGAGTCACCTGCAAATAAGGCATACGACGAAATCGTGGGCGGCATATAATTTCCCGGAACAGGGATTCCGCCGGAGTTCGACGTTCGGAATAGATTACCATTGGCATCGAACCCAAGAATGAGCTGGTCGTTGAGCGCGCACAGCGAGCGGTCATCAATGGCGCAGTTCGGCCCCCCGATGGGAATCCAATTCGAGCCGGTCAGGCGCAGGACACCGTCAGTGGTCGTCGATGTGAAGATGCACTGGCGGCCGGTCGCGATCGAGCCTGCAAAGAAATTCGAAGTATTACTAGCGCTCAATTGCCACGTCAAACCATTGTCCGCAGAGGTTACGAGTTGCGAGGTCTGATCATAACTGTTGGCAGTGCATTCGTTCGTCACATAGATAGTCGACCCGCTGCATGAGTCATACGTGAAACTGTAGGCGTCCTCATCGAACTCTCCCGGAAGCTTCGACCACGTGATGCCCCGATCGGTTGACTCATACATGTATCCGCCAATCAAGGGAGTCTGAGGCGGGATGCCGATTCCCATCAGTGCGTAGAGGTTTCCCTGTCGGTACATGACCTGCGAGGCGTTCGTATCGAGCCGGTGGACGGTCCAGGTATTCCCCGCATCGTTCGACAGCCAGATCTCGCCGCCAAAATCGGAAACGACGAATGTATCCGGAGAACCGACAAAGCAGCCGCTGGCCGCGTAATTGATTTCGGTATCGTTCAGAAGGATTCGCCAGGTCGCCCCGCCATTCGTACTACGATAGATACCGTTATAGCCCGTGACGAGCAGATTCGCAGTGTCATAAAGCTGAATGTCCACAATCTCGTCATCCGGTTGTAACGGAAAGCCGATATTTTCTCGCCAGGTAAGACCACTATCACGGGATTCGAACAGACCACGCGCACCAGCCCAGAGGATTCCATCCTTGTGGACAATCGCTCCGTTTTCGGCGTCTGGCACCACCGGCACCAAATTTCGGGCGACAATCGTCCATTGTGATTGCGCCCGGGACGCAAAGACACCCAGGGAAGACAGAATGATCAAAAACCAGATGTGTTTCACGGATCCGCCTTGGAAGAATCCTCCAGTATAGAAGACCCGTGAAGCGGCAAAAGGTTACACATTTGAGGGCGACTTTTTTTGAACGGCTCTCCAATTCCGTATTTTTGAAGTATGGCACAACAATTTTCATTCGATGTCGTCTCGGAAGTAGACCAGCAGGAAGTCGATAACGCGATCAATCAGGCACGCAAAGAAGTCGAGCAGCGCTACGATTTCAAAGGCTCAAACACCAAGATCGACTGGAATCCCAAAGAGCACACGATCGTCCTCCACACCTCGGACGACATGAAACTCCGCGCGCTCGCAGAAATCCTGAACGGCAAGATGATCAAGCGCGGCATCTCGCTCAAGGCGCTCGATTATCAGAAAGCCGAGGAGGCAACCGGGATGTCACTCCGGCAGACGATCAAGCTTAAGCACGGACTCGAAGGCGAACAGGCGAAGACGATCACAAAGCTCGTCAAAGAGCTAAAGATGAAAGTCCAGGCGCAAATCCAGGGCGATGCCGTTCGCATCGTCGGCAAGAGCAAAGACGATCTTCAAGAGGCCATCGCCACGCTCAAAGGCCAGAGCTTCGACTTTCCGATTCAGTTTACGAATTATCGATAAGGGAACAACGGATGGTCAAATAGCTGCCCCTATGGAACGTCCGGCCTATACCGAATGTAATTCGTGTTTATGAAAAGAGTGATCCTCGTTCTCGTTGGGTGTCTAATCGGATGTGCCGCTTACGCCCAGCCCTTTCAACGGTGGGAGCTCGGTCCAATTCAACCGTTAGCGACGACTGAATTGCGAGACAGCAGCTTCATTCTGTCTGGCAGGGAATACGGGGGCTCGAATCCATTAATGCCAGTACTCACGCGTATCGGTGCGGATGGAACGAAGCTTTGGGAGCGACTTATCAATCTCCCAGACCACCGGTCACGCTTCAATGGTCTCACACAAGGCATTGATGGAGATGTTTATGCAATCGGCAGTGATGACAATTCTATTATTTTATTGCGGTGCTCCGTGGATGGGACTATTCCCTTAATGAGTTTTATCGACATGTATGTCGGAGCGGAAGGATATGATGTTAAACCTTGTGGCAACGACCTCCTGGCAATCGGAGAATTGCAATCGGAGTATGTCGGAAGATATAGAAGTGACGGTTCGCTCGTTTGGAAGCGGCTGATTCGTATTGATTCCTCAGATGCAAACCCGAGCGCGTTGAGCTATCAGCCGAAGTCGGACAGGATGACAATTGTCGGCAATCTTAAGTCTTCTGGCGACCTCTTCGTGCAGGCTTTAGACACGTCTGGTCATACAATTCGGACCAAAGCGATACGATTGGGTAATACATTCGCGAATCAAACTTATATTGTCGGACTCAGTGCGGAGTCTGTTGTCAATACTTCGGATTCAGGGCTTCTTATCGCTGGGAATGCCGACTTTTACCGCCTTCTGGACACCATTTCAACTGATGCGGCCTTTTGCCTTAAATTAGACAATAATTTGAATATTCTATGGCTACATGTTTACGGAGGGACAGCGTCAGCAAGGGCAATTGAATTACATCATGAGTATTTTCTATCTGCCTCCATGGATAGCTTCTATGTATCATCCGTGTGGGATTCCCTTATGTACCGATACCCCATCAAGACTGTCAATCAAGGTCCTGCGATTCTAAGAATCGATAGCTCCGGTAGGCTACTGGAATCAACGCTACTTTCTAATGGAGTAACAGCGTCCTATTATCAGTATTACGGTAATCGACCAATTGCTCTCACGAGAAGCGGAGGGTTTGTCATAACATCGGATTTCAATGCGGACACATGGCTTTTTCAAGAGGATTCTTTGGGTCACATGGACTGTGGTCAGACCCTCTATATGGTTCGAGACACATCCTTAATGCCAGTGGAGCGAGATGTTGAGGATTCGGATCTCGTGCTTACAGCGGGTGCTTCGGTGATTAAAAGTGGATATACCGCTGATGTCTTAAACTATAATTATGAGATCACCTGCCCCGAACGATCTGCCGTGCATCAAGCAGAATTGCGATCAACCCCCTCTATCTCAATCACAGAACGATCTCTGAACATCGTTTCAAAATATCTCATTGATCGCTACGAGGTTTTTGATGCATTGGGCCGCATCTACCTTCAACACGACTGCGTACCGGAGCTTCACGTGATAATTGACGCAGAACAATTGCCTGACGGATTTTACTTTTTACGTTTTAATTCTAACGTGGTTCCGTTCTATTTTCTGCACTAGCCCGGGCCTGCTCAAACATCCACAAACCTCATCAGGGTGGGGAATCGCCACGCTCAAAGGCCAGACCTTCGACTTCCCGATTCAGTTTACGAATTACCGGTAGGAGATTTATCCATCCCCTTCCCCTTCGAACTCTCTGTTCTCATTAGAAGTTGTAGCTTCAAAGCTACACAATTGAATTAGTGGAAGCCATCACTCGCGAACTGCGGCTCTACAACACGCTGAATGGAGAACGGCCATTCAGCTCATGGTTAAGATCGTTGGATGCGCCATTGCGAGTAATTGTGCGCCAACGTCTGGTTCGCGCCTCACTCGGGAATTTCGGTGATACGAAGCCTGAAGGTGAGGGAGTGCAAACACTTCGAATCCATGAAGGACCTGGCTACCGCCTCTACTATGGCATAGATGGCAAAGAGATCGTATTGCTATTGTGTGGCGGAGATAAGAGTTCACAATCAAAGGACATTCGGAATGCGAAAAAGTACTGGAAAGACTATAAAGAAAGAAAGGCCTCCAGCACCCTCGGTGAGTTATGAGGACGAGCTGATTGAGGATTTGAAGAATCCGAGCGAGGCCGCTGCCTACTTAAGAGCATGTTTAGAAGATGAAGACCCGCGAGTTTTTCTCATTGCGCTTGGCCATGTTGCACGGGCAAATGGCGGACTATCGTTGCTTGCCCGGAAAACAGGACTGAATCGAGAAAATCTCTATCGCACATTATCACCACGAGGCAACCCCAAGATCGATAGTGTTGGAGCGGTTCTTCGCTCGCTCGGGATGAAGCTCTCGGTCGAGATGATGAACCCCAGTCGGGCCGGGCGCGCCCGTCTTTGACGAAATCCCTCCGGGATTCGACTTTCCCATTCAGTTTACGAACTACCGCTAAGTTCGGTGACGAGGTGCTTTAAAATCCCATGCGAGTAGATCGCCGCCGTCTCCGTTAGGAACGTCATGAAATCGACAGCGGCGGAGTGATCCGCTTTGTCCGAGATTGTGCGAATCACCAGAAACGGCAGTTTGTACTCGTGACACACTTGCGCGACGGCCGCGCCTTCCATTTCCACACACATCACGCCGGGAATTGCCTGCCGGATTTCCTCCAATCGTTCTAAGCCCGCGATGAATTCATCGCCGCTGGCAATCGTGCCGATGACAGCGCGGCTCGTAGATTCGCTTGCAGCAAAAAAGCGTTCGGCGCCGGCATGTGCCATCTTACTAAGTCGCGCCTCGACCGGAAACCGGGATATTCCAAGCAGCGGAATTTCGAATTTCGAAAACATTCCGGAGAGGCTCGCATCGAAATCGTGCTGGATCAGCGTGTCGGCAATCACCACGTCGCCAACGGATAGCTCGGGGTGAACCGCTCCGGCGACTCCGGTGAAGATCACGAGATCGACGCCAAACCGCTCGATGAGCGCTGTTGCCGTCATCGCAGCGGCGACCTTGCCCCACCGCGAGAAGACAAGCACAGCCTCCACACCGGCAAATGTCCCGACGTGAAAATCCCGACCGGCAATCCGCTCGGTGTGATCCGTGGTAAAATCGTGGGCGATCGCTTCGATTTCTTGAGGCATAGCGCCGATCAGTCCAAGTTTCATCGTCGGCTATAATGCTCTGGAAGAGAAATGAATTCAATCGGATTAAGCGTTAGTGGCTCCGTGAGACGTTTCCTGTTCCTGGCTTGGCTCCTGTTCGCCCCTTCGCATAGCGGTGGTGTTAGCAGCAAGCCCCGGCTCGATGTCATCGTGCTCGATGCCGGGCACGGCGGCAAGGACGCGGGTGCAGTCGGCACCCACGGCTACTTCGAGAAGCAGGCCGCGCTTGGAATCGTGCTGAAACTTGGTCGCCTGATCGAAAAAGAGCTGCCCGGCACGAAGGTCGTTTATACCAGGAAGGACGACCGTTTTGTTGAGTTGTACCGCCGCGGCGAAATCGCGAATGAGAAGCATGCGAAGCTGTTCATCAGCGTCCACTGCAATTCCACACCACAAAAGCCATCGAATGCCTCGGGTTTCACAAGCTATATTCTGCGACCCGGAAAAACCGATCAGGCAATCCGCGTCGCCGCGCGAGAGAACGCGGTCATCAGCTACGAGAAAGAACGTGCGCGCTATCACGAGTTGACAGACGAAGATTTTATCCTAACCTCGATGGCGCGCAGTCAGGACGTGAAGTACAGCGAGAAATTCGCGTCGCTCGTTCAGAAGGAATTATCGAAGCGGCTCTCGATTCGGAATGATGGTGTTTCGCAAGCCGGATTTCTCGTGCTGGTCGGCGCGGCGATGCCGAATGCGCTGATAGAAACCGGCTTCATCAGCAACCCGAAAGAAGAGGCGTTGCTCAGAAGCGAAAAGGGACAAGCCGATTACGCCCGCGCCATTTTTGAAGCGATCAAAAAATATAAGTCGCAGTACGAGAAGTCCTAACCTTACAACAAACGCAAAACGGAGAGTGGTCTTCCACTCTCCGTCTTCACAATCAACTATCTCCTATTGGCCTAGCACGACACGGCGCAAACGGCTCTCGCCTCCCGAGACAAGGCGGAGGAAATAGATTCCTTCGGGCAGACCGTCGGCCGGAGCTTCGATCCTATACTCACCTTGCTTCTGCGTTTCAGATACGATTGTGCGAACTTGCACGCCCAGCGCATTATAGAGACTGAGTGTTACAGGACCTTCAGTTGGTATGGTATAATCGATCTGTAATGCAGGAGTGCCGACTGTGGCCGGGTTCGGAGTAATTGGCGCCAGCGAGATCGCCGTCGGTGGCGCGCCATGCTCACTGATAAATGGCGCGCAGGCACCCTTCAGCGTCATCGTCCCACCACCGAGATTCCCGAATGGCGCAGGCACCGAGATTATCGTGTTCTGCCCAAAGATCGTTGAATCCTTCCCGCCATTGTAACTCACCTCGTAGCTGAGGGTCCCGCATTGAACCGGATCGACGTGAATATTCGTCTCACCCGTTGTTGAGCTCCAATTTCCATGGAAGATCAGGCGCAGGATTACGTCCGGCGTTGGACCCGGAGTCCAGTCCGGCAATGGCGGTCCGCTGGCTGTGATGGTATACGAACGCGCCGGAGCTGGCGGCGATGGGTTCGTCGCGAAACTCGAAGTCCAGCCCGGTGCGAATGAACCCGGAAGGACCTTCACAAAGTCGATCAACGGGCTGCCATCGAGATGGAATGTAAAAGTCAGATCTCGTATCTGCTTTTGTCCGAGTGGCACCGAATCCTGTTTGACGATCATGACCGGCACGGTATCGTATCCTGTATCGGTGAATACGTGAGCGGCCTGCATCGAAAGGTCCTGCGCGTAGATCCACAAGCTGCCGGAGGCCGAGTGTGATGATTGAAGCGTTGGATTCTTCGCCCCAAAGGTATCGACGGCCCAAAGCTGCGCAAATGCGGACTTGCCCGGCGTCATTACGTTCAATGTCAAATGATGGCTGGGGCTATAGCTATGATCATCGAACGGGTGGAAATTTACGGTATTCGTAAGTTTGAATTCCGATAGGCCTCGGTCACGCGCCTGAGTATCGGTCACGCCAATATCGATCGATTGGCAAGTCGGGTTGGTACCAAGGATCACCGGCGGCAACGAATCGGGGAACATTCGGAGATTCCAGGTATAACACCCGCCTTGGAGCTGGTGCGTGGCGCCATCGACCGCACACACGGTCACGGTTGCCAACGGGGAGACGACGTTGTTTGAATCGTCCACCGTAAGTTTGAAGGAGACGCTCTGCTGATAGGTCGGATGTCCGCCAGCTTTACCGGTTGGCCGGCCATGGAAGGTTGCAAAGGTCCCAGTCGTGTTTGGTCCAACTGTCTGAGCCACAGGTGGATTGCTCGGGTCGATCGGCTCAAAGTGCATGTTCTGCACCGTAGAGAACCAGACCGAATCAATGCCTTGCTCCGAGGGGTCGGCACTATCGATAATCTCAATGAGCATACTGTTGGTGCCAATCGGTGTCGCCGTCAGCACCGGCGGATGAATATCCGTATCACCACCCAAACAAATCGGCCCAAGCAGAATGTGATTTCCGGCACAATCGCGGGCATAGACCTGGAAGCATGCGACCTTGAAGGGATCGATCACATTGATGTCGAAACCTGTGGTGTCAACACATCCGAGGCCGTTCGGAAGAACCGCTGGCGTCGTGGTGACATTCGTCGTACCCACGAGATAGACCGAATCCAGCCCGCGCTGCCAGGCACCGGAATCACTTACATGGACGCGGTAGCCATGCTGAGCATTAATGAGCCAATCGCTCACGAGTGGTGCCTGTGTATCCGGCACGGTGCAATAGTGCAGACAGATTGTGTCAGAGTTTCCGGCTGTATCGGTAGCCACAACACAAATTGATCCATCCTTCATCGAATCCACCACGTCCACATGGAAACGGGCTGAATCCGCGACACCAGCAAACGGAGTTAGCGTGAGCGTCATATTGTTCGCACCGATCGCACTAATTCCAGTACTTCGAATGCCATGGGCATGAGGCTGATTCAGTGTATCGATGATCATCCAATTCTGTCGCTTCGCATTCGAGGTGTCATCGCAGCCACTAGAAAGATTTTCCGGCACGTTCTTATTCGCCAGGCTTTCCAAAACGAATATTGGCGGGTACACGTCATAATGGGCGGGCACTGGATGGGTCGCAAAGCAGAACGTGTCTTTCCTCGTATTGCCGGCGCAATCTAAGAAGATGAACTCAAAGCACCCGCCGAAGGCCGAGTCCTTCTGTTTGATGTCAAACGTAAAGACGCTCTTCGGGCAATTCGCCAGATCGACGCCATTCAGGACTCCTATGGGCGGCGTGACAATGAAGTTAGCGGGTGGCCCGGAGATTTGGCTCCATTGAATGTTCTTCATCCCAAAATCTTTTGAAGAACTGTCGTGCACGTTGAACAGGGTTTCGCTGAAAACTCCAACGGCGGGACCGGAATGGACATTATCCACGATAGGCGCGGTCGTATCGACATCGGCGCAATCGACTAAAACATCGCACGAGCCATTGCAGCCATCAGGCCACACGGGTTGCTGGAGTCCATTGGCAAACATGTCAAATGTCAAGTCACACACGCTCGGCGCACCATTGCAGTTTGTGTTCAGGACAGTCGAGTCTGTCCAGGTGTAATCACCAACCTGACCAGCGCCAATCGTAGCGGGCACCGAATCTGTTGGATTCCCAATTATCCGCAGAGAGCCGGAGACAGACTGCTTGATGTGGACATTATTTAGTGCGCTGCCACTGGTATTGATAATCAACTCCTCAACGTTGAATGGATTCGGCGAATACTTCCGAGTCTTTTGATTGAACGTCAATTGCGTTGGATGCACGCTGATCCCAATCACATTGCCAAGGCACAAACAGAACTCCTGTGTGCCATAGCTTGTCCGGAAGATTTCGGTGACGCTATCGACATCGGTCTTTCCTGGAGGATTGACCTGCGGCCATTGCATCAGTACCGAGGCATCGAGTGGGACTGTGGAAGTTTGCGCTGGCGGCGAGCCGAACGTGAAGCCAGCCAGGACCGCATCATCGCCGAACACCATGCCGGAGCACGGCGTGAGACCCATGACACCAGGAGCGTAGGCATCGGTCGTGTACCCCGCCCCGATCGTCCCGACGTTGAGTGTGGCGGGATCTCCTTCGAAGCCCATGTAAAATGTTGGTGGAGCACTCTTGTAAATGTTCCACTTCATATTGCCCTCATAACTGAACTGGTCGAGCATAAACGCATGGTCGTTGCTGCCATCGGCGACATCGAGCAGGTATTGGGCCTGGACACTATGCGAAGATGTCGTGTGATTAACGATTTTAACTTTTAACACGATCTGGCCGCTGTTCCGAAATGCCACGGGATAGATATCCTGGACAATATCGAAATCACCTTCGGGCCATGTGGTCTCAATTGTGTCCTTGATCTTCCGGGTTGAACCATTATCCAAAGCCACGTCATAGTTCTTCGCAAATGGGTTTCCTCCGAGCGAGGACGTCGCTTGCGAAGGCGGCGGAGATGTGTTGTTGGTATAGTATTGCCCGTCAATCAGCAGGGTCAGATAAGAAAAATCCTGGAATGAAAGAATCTTCGCCGGCGGAGCGGTGGCTTTTTTGTTTACGACCTGCGTGAACGTGACTTTTCCATCTGAGGGACTATAGACGAGGCCACCCACGAAGTCATTCTGCGTTACAAACGCCTGAGCGTGAACGATGGACGGTCCGAAGCTAAACGCCGCCAAAAGTGGAGCAGCGATCGCAATTACGATCCATGAATAGGGACTCCGTCGGCGAGGATGACGCATAATAAAATCGAGAAATATTGGCGCCACCACAGAGGGGTAACTTACCCGGCGGGGCGGCCGGTTAGGATTACGAAATGCTAAGACTCTGAAAGATGAATTATGATTCCAAATACCTGAGAACGTTGGTTCAGACCACGAAATGAGCTTAATCCAACCGGAATTTTAACTCCACGGAGGCATAGAGCGATCCGATCTTCCAGCCAGATGCATTCGTGGTCCGTACGGTTGTAAGTGGAAAGTCGTAGGTAAGCAGCGGAGAAAGTACAGAGCGTTCGGAAACTTGCACATTGTAACCAGCCGAGAGCACAAGCCCCAGCCGGAGTTTGCTGACATCCGTGATCGTGGTGTCGTCAAGCGTCTCATCGATCGTCCCATTCTGGAACCGAAGATCGGTCACCGGACTCCCGTTCACCACGATAGAGGTTTGGGTCAACTCCCGCTGCTGCGTAAAGTGATTGCTGAGCAGCATCCCAGCTTGAAGGCCGGCCTGAACGAACGGTCCCATGCGGTAAAACTGGAATTGCACGTAAGGCAGCAGGTTCAGGTAAGTCATCGAAACAGTGCCGATACGGTTCAACGGCATTTGCGCAACGGTATCGTAGGCACCACCGGCCGTCCCGCTCTGGATGATCGCCGATTCGGTAATACCGAATGTGCTTTTCGTATTCTTAAAGTCAACCCCGGCCTTCAATCCGATGGCCCAGGAATAGTCGAGTGGCAACTCGAAGAACGCGGCTCCCATAAATCCGGTCCCATCGCCATTTTGGAACGTGCATCCGCAACTGGCATCGAATGTCCCCTGTTGCGCGTGCTTACCGAGGGCTACTTCAATGCCGGCGAACGGCGGCGGCGCGCCAGGGCCGAACAGATCGCCGCGGCTCAGGATCTGGGCATCGATCCGCTGCGGAGAGAGTAACGCGAGCAGCAGGGGCAGCGCTGCAATCGAACGGGTGATGTGTTTCATGTCTGGACTACTGTTGCCTCTTGGATGATGACATCCACTTAGTCTTGCTTACCAACAATTCTGACTTCGACGCGGCGGTTCTTCGCCTGATCGTTCGGATCAGCCTGGGACTTACCGAATCCCTTGACAATCGCGACTTGATCGTGCGGCACGCCCTGCGAGAGCAAATAATTCACGACTCCGTTCGCGCGGTCTTCCGAAAGCTTCATGTTCTTCTCGACGCTGCCGACGGTATCGGCATATCCATTGACCTCGATACGCACGTAGGAATTCTCCTTTACCTGCTGAATGAAGTGGTCGAATTTTGGCTTCTCTTCAGGCTTCAGATCGAACTTTGCGAACTCGAAATAGACAATGACCGGCTGAATACCCACCGGGGTCATGTGAATCTCTTTTTCGACCGTAATCATCTTTTCACGCGCGGCCGGAATTTCGACCTTGACCGGATCGAGTCCAGTCGGATACGGCTCATAATCCACGGCGGTGGCCGATATCTTATAAGTAATCAGTGGGTTTACATTGAACATAAATGCGCCATTCGCCGGGTCGCTTTCGACGGTGACGGGCGGAGCGCCACCCGCCAATTGTTCGAGCGTGACCTTCGCCTTCAAAGGCTTTTGCGTAAAGGCATTGCTGACATGGCCCATGATGCGCGCGTGTGATGGCATGAGCACAATGTCTTTTGTCAACTCCGGATCGCCGGAGGAATATGCGCGGTCTGCCGGATCGGGCGCTTTCCAATCGAGTGTGTTCGATACGTAGGCATCGGCACCGGCATCCACATGCACGAGGCTTCCGGCCGGAACGCGGACTTTGAAAGCGGAGCCGGTGGCATCATTGGACATTTTCTCGCCACCCACGGAAATCGTGATTTCCGAAGTTGTGGAAAGAGGTTGATGCGTCTCGCCATCGATGAGTCGGCCAGTCAGCACGGCAAATTTTGGTTTGGGCGGCGGCGGCTGAACATACACGTGGAACAGCCGAAATGGGCCTTCACGATCGCTGGAGAAATACAACTCGTTGCCGGCAGGCGGCACATAGAAGAACATCTCATCGCGCGGCGAGTTGATGGTCGGTCCAAGGTTCTTCGGCTCCGTCCAGGAATTTTCGGCATTGCGATGCGTCATGTAAATATCGAATCCGCCCATGCCACCAGGCAAGTGGTTGGCGGCGAAATACAACGTCTGATTATCTGCCGCGATAAACGGCGCCATCTCATCGCCGCTCGTATTGAAGCTCGCGTTGACAGGTGTGCCCCATTTGCCATCGCTGGTACGTTCACACATGTAAATGTCGCTGCCGCCGTGTCCACCTTTCCGGTCGCTGGCAAAGTACATGGTCTGCCCATCCGTACTGATCGTAGGCTGCGCATCCCACCATTCGGTATTTACCTGCGGCCCAAGCGGCACGAGATGATCGACTGTCGAGGCACCCATCTCGCCCTGATAAATATCACATGACCCCATCACCGCATCATGGCGATTACAGACGCCAAGGAGCGCCGTGATTCCATCCGCCGCAACAGAAAGCGAGCTGACATTCTCTTTGCCAGGAAGCTCAAGGAATTTCTCGGGAGAAGACCAATGCGAACCATGACCGGTCCCTTGCTCCGGCACCCGTTTCGCTACATAAATGACATTCTTCCCATCATCGCGCGAGCTCGTGAAATAGATAGAGCCATCGGTCGGTGATATCCAACAACTGGCATCATCACCTTTAGAACCGAGCTCCATGAGGGCCTCGACTCGCAGGTCATCCTTCGGAGCCGCCAGAATACGATTGCTGGTATCGCCACGGGATTCCGCTTGCGCATGCACCGTTCCGGCAACGCTAAGCGTAGCCACAATGCCGCAAGCAATGAGAATGACCCTACGTAGCGCGAGAAGAACAGGTTGCGCTCTCATACCTCGAGCATGGTTCGCATGCAGGAGTGTTGTTGCTGGAAGCAGCTTTACATCCATGAATTGGTGTGCACCTCGATGAAGAACACCCGATTGTCCGCTCCTGTGTTCGAAAAGAGTCGAATCAATACGCGGCCATTCGTTCAGATCGAGAAAGGGGCGAATTCGATACTGAATGCGGTAAGCCTTGCAGCTTTCAGGCAGTAGCCGGTAGCCGAAAGACCTTCGATGATAACAGTTTCATCACAAAAGCGTTTCGCGGGCAAGGGACATTTTCAATGCTTGCAAGCCGTTGTGAATGTGAATGCGTAAGCGCCAAAACTTGGATTGTCAGAACTCAGTCGAAGCGTATGCCTGCCAAAATCCTGATTGTTCGTAATACGATACATTCGGCCCTCGTGAACCTCGAGATAGGTCATTCCATCTGACTCTTTAACGTCGGCGCCGCGATCCGCTTTGGCGAGCGGTTTGCCATCCTGCGTGATCTGGACATGAAAACCCGCATCGGCTTGCGGATGAATAACCAGGTTTGCCTCCTTCGCCTGATAATCGAATACGAGTGATGCGGTAGCTTTGCCACTCGGTTGCGCATACTCACGGCGCACAGTCCATGGCCCATCGAAGTAGACCAGGTCGCTCTTCAATACTTTGGGGGCATGATAGTTTGCTGGATGATCGGTCTTGATCTCTTCGGCATTGCCCGGATGATTGCGCGCAGAGCCCAGGTATGTTTCCGGTGTGGCTCTGTAGCAGACCGCGCCCGGCTTATCGGTCTCGCGGACCGGCGCGACAGGCTCCGGCAACGCGGTCGAACTATCGCGCTCGAGCAAGATCCTTTGCAGAAACGCCTCGAATGCTTGATAATCCCCTTCGCCAAAATGCTCGGCCCGCAGGATGCCCTTGGAATCGAATAAGTATTTCGCTGGCCAGTATTGATTCGCCAGCGAGTTCCAAATCTTGTAGTCATTATCGGCGATGATTGGATAATCCAATCCGAACTGCTTCACTGCCGAATCGAGATTTTTCGGGTCTTTCTCGAATTCAAATTCCGGATCGTGAACACCGATAATAACGAGGCCCTTATTTTTATAGCGCGCGTTCCACTCTTTGATATATGGCAGCGTCTGAATGCAATTGACGCATGTGTAATCCCAAATATCGATCAGAACGACTTTCTCTTTGAGCGAATCGCGCAAGAATTCCGGTGTGACGTTCAGATACTGATTGGCCGGAAGATCGAGCGGCAGCGGCGGCATGTGAACATGTTGCCCGCCGATGTCCTCGATTTCGCTTGCAAGCTTGGCGCGCTCTGCCGGGAAGTTCACTGCGTGTGGAGTTTGACTTTTTGCGCAACCCGAAATACATAGAAAACCGAGCAGCGCAGCAACAACAAGACTAAGCCGAAGGCTTGGCACGTGAGACGTATTCATTCCCTTTAATAAAAAAACGCCAGGGATAATGCTTGGCGACGTTGATGCCTATACGGGTCGAAACGCCAATAAGATTCGCTGCAATCGGCCGTGCCGATGTAATAAACAACTGCTCGCTTTCGATCAGATCGACGGCATTATCGCTCCGCGTGAGCCCGAACGCCTGACAGAGTTTGCCGGGACCGTTGGTCAGTTCGCGAGGCGTAGTGGCTTTGCCCCGCAGTAGTCGCATCTTCTCCATACCTTCAATCGGCTCGACGGCGCGAATCAGCACGGCTTCGGCCAAACCTTCCACATTGGTGCTCACATTGAAGCAATGGTGCATTCCGTACGTGAAGTAAACATACGAGAAGCCACCCTCCTGAAAAAGGATTTCGTTTCTCGGCGTCTTGCCACGAAAGGCGTGGCAGGCCTCATCGCCGATGCCATAGGCTTCCGTCTCGACAATCTTGCCAATCAGATGAACGCCATCGCTAATACGATGCAAGTATGATCCAAGCAATCGCTCCGCCACAATTGGACTCGCTTGCGTATAAAACTTCCGGGAGAACGGCTTTGACGACGACATTATACTTCCCAACCCCAAAGCGGACCCGCGCAGTTTCAGCGATTCAATTTGTGTTTTGTCATTTCATCCAGAATTGCGGCCAACTCAAGGGCACTCGTCACTGGTCGCTCGCAACGGAAATGGTGACAGACGTATACAGTCCCCTTTCCATCAACAACTGGAAGAGACTTCGCAAACGGAGCAATGCCATGATTGGCTGACATCATGACCGAAACCGGCAAATACCGCGAGGTAACTTCATACTTCAGTGCAGAAGTGTCATCGCCAGCGAAGACAATCTGCATGGGTGCCACCAGATCCCAAAACGCAGAAGCCATCATCTCCGGCATGGCGTAGGGATAGCCTTCGACACGCGCGGCAAAGTGCGAGAGCGTTTGCCGGGCGCGCTCAGCGTATCGATTGTCTTCGGTGAAGTGCGAGAGGCGAAACAAGTTCTGCACGGCGATGGAATTCCCACTCGGCTCCGCTCCATCATAATTTGGCTTCGAGCGAACAATCACGTCCGGAGCGTTTCGGCTCATGAAATAACCGCCTTGCTCTTCGTCATACAGCGTGCGGTCCTGTTCATCTTGTAACTCGATCGCACGCCGAAGCCAGTTGTCGTCAAACGTTGCCTCGTACAGTTCGAGAAAGCCTTTAATGAGAAATGCGTAGTCCTCCAGATACCCGACATATCGTGCCTCACCATCCCGCCACCGGTGGAGCAACGTGGTAAGTCCACTTTTGGATACCCTTAGGTTATTCCAAATAAAGTCGGCCGACTTTGTTGCCGCCTCAACATATCTGGGTATGCTCAATGCACTGCCCGCCCGGGCCATTGCGCCAATCATGAGGCCATTCCACGAAGTCAGAATCTTGTCATCGAGATGGGGACGGACACGCTGCGCCCTTGCAGCAATGAGCTTGTTGGCATTCCCGCCCAATGTTTGCCGGATTTCCGTTTCTGATGCGCCAAAGTGTGCAGCAGTCTCCTCGATCGAGCGCGCAAGGTAAAGCACATTCTTGCCATGCTCGAAATTGCCCTCTGCGGTCACTCCAAATCGAAGCGCGGAGATGGCTGCGGCATCTTTCCCCAGGATGGTCTCCAGCTCGGCGAGCGTCCAGACATAGAACTTCCCTTCTTCGCCTTCCGAATCCGCATCTTCGGCAGAATAGAACCCACCATCCGGATGCGTCAAATCACGAAGGACATATTCAATCGCACTCCGCGCGACTCCGGCTTCGAATTCGTCATGGGTGATCTGCCAGGCGTCGATGTAAGAATTGACAAGCTGCGCCTGATCGTAGAGCATCTTTTCGAAATGCGAGACGCGCCAGTAGCGATCGACCGAATACCGATGGAATCCGCCGCCCAATTGATCGTGCATACCACCGAACGCCATCTTGCGAAGCGTGAAGAGCGCCATGTCGCGCGTCTTTTCTTCTCTGAAAGCGGACCAATAACCGAACAGGAAATCGAACTGCACCGGCCGCGGAAATTTCGGCGCGCCTCCAAAGCCGCCTTCCGCCGGATCGAACGATTGCTCGAAGTTACGATATGTCTTCTCGATTGAAGTACGAATTAGAGCTGTCGAATCGCGAGGAGAGTCATGTACTCCCTCATTCGTAATTCGTAACTCGAAATCCGCAATTTGTTGAATGATGTCTTCGCTCGATTCAATTATCTTCTCCCGCTCGCTCTCCCATACCTCATGCAGGCGTTCGAGCACTTGCATGAAACTCGGCCGTCCATGCATTGGTCGCGGAGGAAAGTATGTGCCGGCAAAGAACGGCTTCAAATCCGGCGTGAGAAACACCGACATGGGCCAGCCACCCGCGCCCGACATCGCTTGAAGCGCCGACATATAGACATGATCGACATCGGGCCGCTCCTCGCGATCGACCTTGATCGGAATAAAATGCTCGTTCAGCACCCGTGCGATGGTTTCGTCTTCGAAACTCTCGCGCTCCATCACATGGCACCAGTGGCAGGTACTGTATCCAATCGAGAGAAAGATCGGCTTCTCTTCCATGCGCGCCTTCTCGAACGCCTCCTCGCCCCACGGATACCAATCCACCGGGTTGTGGGCATGCTGCAACAGGTAGGGCGATTTCTCGCGGGAGAGACGATTGATTCTCATGCCAAAACCGGAAATCGCCTGTTTCTCAACTCCACAAATTCGTGTGGCTTCTCGCAAACGAGCGCGCGGGCGCCGCGTGAGACGGCCTGATCAAATTCGAGTTCAGTCGTGATGGTATAAACGCCGAGCAGAATGTTGCACTTGCGAATGTCTGCGAGCGCGTCGGGCGTTAACTCCGCAAGCTGGCAGCCATAACCCGTTGCGCGAGCGATCTTCATGAGCTCACTCGGCAAGTAGCTATGTAGCGGGCGGTCGAGTACGACCGGCTCGGCGAACGCGCGCAACGTGAAGAGCATCCGCATCTCTTCATCGGGATGAATCACAAACGTCGGCAACTCCCAGCCAGCTTCTTGTAGATAATCGATTCGGAACGACGAAAGAAGGACATGCTCATGGATACTTAGCTCGCGCAGAAGCTCGACGAGACGGTGCATGAACCGTTTCGGATCGCGCGCGGAATATTCTTTGACCTCGATATTGAGATACGCTTTGTCCCTTACCGCCTCGCAAATTTCGACCAGCGACGTAATGCCAGCGTGACGCGTATCCTTGAACATGGTACGGTGCACCGGCTCATCCAGCGCGCGATGCGACTCGTCATGCCAGCAGACGAATTCCTCATCGGCGGTCCATTGCACATCAAGCTCGATCATATCGGCACCACTGGCGAGCGCGGCGGCAACCGCCTCGATCGAGTTCTCGCGCGCGCCGAGCGAAGTATCGCCACGATGCGCAATAATCATGGGCCGTGCAGCAAAGGGATAATCTCGAAGTGGAATCATAGTCAGGTCTGGAGGTGAGAAGGGAATAACGTCATATTGCCGCGAAGAAATTCTTCCGCACTCATCGCCCGCTTGCCTTCGCGCTGTACCTCAAGAATGTCAATGACACCATCGATCGTGCGGAGATAGAGATGCTTGTGACCCGGAGAGACGAACAAGCCCTGTGCCTGGCTTGCGATATCGAACATCTCGTCGCTTCTCCTTGCTCTAAGGAGTTTGAGGTGCAGGCCTTCCTGACGAATCCACGCTCCGGGGTGCGGCGAGAGTCCGCGGATGAAGTTGTGAATGTCCAGCGCTGATTTGTGAATGTCAATTTCGCAATCTTTTGGAAAAATCTTTGGAGCAGATGTAGCATCCTCGTTCGATTGCGGCGCAGGATGCAGCGTCCCGGCTGATAGGCACTGGATGGTATCGAAAGCAACTCTCGCACCCATGATCATCAGCCGGTCATGCAGTTCGCCCGCCGTCTCGTCTGGTCCGATGGGCGTTCGTTCTTGCATGAGAATTCCACCGGTATCGACGCCTTGTTCGAGCAAGAATGTCGTAATCCCAGTTTCGCTCTCACCGCGCATGATCGCCCAGTTGATCGGAGCCGCGCCACGATATTTCGGCAGCAATGAGGCGTGAACGTTGAATGCGCCGAGACGCGGAATCGCGATCACCTCGATCGGAAGGATCTTGTACGCGACAACCACAAACACATCAGCATGAAGCTCTCGTAGCGATTGAAGGAATTCTGGATCACGATGCTTCGTCGGCTTGAAGACCGGAATTCCTAATTCGGTAGCCACCCGACTGACAGCGCTGCTTTCAACATGGAGTCCCCTGCCTCTTGGTTTATCTGGTGTTGTTACAGCTGCGACGATATTCACTCCACGCGCGACAAGCTCGCGCAGGATATGCGCGGCGAACTCCGGTGTGCCGAAGAAGACGATCTCAGAGCCTGGATTACGCGGATTCAAGGTGATTAACTGGACGATTTATAGGATCTCAAAACACGAAGTGGCGTAATTATGTCAAAAGAATCTTCTTAGCGCCCATTTCAAATGTGCATGGGAAGCGTTCGCAAAATCCAAGCACTCGTCCGTGTAATCACCTTGAATCCGCGCAATCCTGGTTTGAATCATTTTGCCAATACCATCTTCCGCGTGATCGTCGTCTTCGGAGTTTTTACTTTGTAAAAGTAAATTCCACCCGGCCAGTTCGTCGCATCGAGCGTGTACACATGTCGGCCGGCTTCCAGCTTGCCGTTCACAATTACCGAGACTTCCCGGCCGATCATATCGAAGACGGACAGCTTGACCGGAGTTGCTTTCGGCAGTCTGAATGCAAGTTGTGTCGTTGGATTGAATGGATTCGGCTGGTTCTGCTCGACGAACACATCACGGTCGGCACCATATTCCAGCTTGACCGGAAGACTATACGTTGGCATCTCCTTCTCGTTATACCCGATCGTGGCCAGACGATAATAGAGCTCTATATCGCCGTTCAGTTTTGGCAGTTCTTCATTGGCGGAATAATTGTTGCGCGATACAATGGATTGTCCACGCTTCGGTGCCTTCATCCCATGCTTTGCATCGATGACGAGGACTTTCTCGAATGGCCCGAACGTCCCCACCCGGCGCTCGAGCCGGAATTGCTTGATTCCCAGTTCGCAGGTTGTCTTCCAATGGATGCTCACATTCGTTGCTGAAAGTAGATCGGCGGTGAGCATGACCGGGTCCAGCTGCACCGGTGAAGTGCTCTCGGAGATCACCGCACCACTATCGAGCACAAAGAAGGTCGGCACAGGCTCGGCCTTTGCCCCAACTGCGGAGCTGAGGTACAATGGCACACTGGACCTCGCAATATTCGAGAGTTCATCGAAATGGAAGACCGCGAATGCATTGTGCAGCGTGTCCCGCGCATGCAACGCAATCGCTCGCTCGAACTCAGACGGATCTCGATAAGCTCCGTGCATCATGCGCAATTCATCGATCGAAAAATCATTCTCGCTCGTCGTATCGCCAAGGGTGATCGAAGTGACATTGGCAAGAAATCCCTTTGGCATGTCCGTTATGCTCGGTGGCTGACCATCGAAGAACAGCCGGAGCTTGCCAAGCGAATCATGGGAAATGACAAGGTTATGCCAGACACCATCATTGGCAATGCCGCGGGTTTGCAGCAATGTTCGTCGCTGCGGTCGCTTCTGTATGATGAGCGGCTGTCCCAACAACCCGGCGGCGAGAACAACGTCGCTTCCATCGCTGCTTTGAAGTTGTAGGAATGTCTGTTCCGGTTCGGTTGTGCGGAGCCAAAATTGGAGCGAGAACGGATGTCGGAAATACTCGCGGATCGACTCGGGACTTGTGTGAAGTGAAGCAGTCCCATCTTGCCGTCCTTCTGCATCGAAGGCGCGGGCAGTCTTAATAACCCGTTCGAGTCTAACACTCGCCACGAGACGCCGGAACCATGTACCGGCAAACGAAAAATCAGGCTTCGCGGGGTAGGTCATTCGCCAGCTTGTATTAACCGGCTTCGGCCGTTTGGTCTTGGGGTCGATTTGCGGAGGAGCATCCGGATTCGTCCGTTCGATGAGTGCGGCCTTGATCGTCGCGCTCTGACCCACAGCGGCACCTGGCACCGCTTTCGTTCGAAAGACGATGAAATAAGCAACGCCCGCCGCATCAGGATCGAACTGACCGAGGTAATCTGCGAGGGCGATCACTTTCTGTCCCTTTTCCGGCGTGAAGAGCGATTGAATTTCCGGATCGGGGATAATCGCAACGTGATCGCTGCCTCCGGCCTCGACGCGCCATGCGCGCTTTGGCTTCCATGAATCGGGATACTGCAGAGCAAGGATCCGATCGATATCTGTTTCACGCGCAGTGGCGGAAACTAAGACGGTCACATCATCACCTTCCGGGATCTCTTCGGGCGCACGCACCAAAGCGATCTCGCCAGTGGCACGAGCCGAAGACGCGAAAGTAGTGGCCAAACATAGCCCTGCGAGGCATAAAATTGCCAGATGTATCGGCAACCGAAAGAACAGCATTGCCTTCAAACACTTTGAACGACATTTCGATGCATGTTCTGTATATATGGGAAGAGCCGACTCATTCTACCACAAATTCACCGAATATCATTCCGACTTTGGCAAATTGGCAGGTAACTACAAAACGGAGGTGCTCCAACAGTGGAGATGGTGTTTTAGCAGGAAGAAAATCATGATCGATCTATGCGGCACGCGCCTGCCATTAGAGGGTATGGCAGGAACGTGCGCACCCGGACGTACGCTCGAATCATACAATCCGTTTATGCTAGGTCTGGTCGCTTTGCCTTTGGGATCGACGCGAGCACCAAGTTATACGAGTCATCAATCCATTGCTTGAGAAGCGTTGGGCGGATACTTCCATTGAGGATAACTGTATTCCAATGCTTCTTGTTCATGTGATACCCTGGGGTGACCGCTGCATACCGTTCGCGTTGCTCGATTGCTGTCACTGGATCGGCTTTCACGTTGATGGTGAGCGGAATGCTATCCGAACTTGCAAGCAAGAACATCTTGCCTCCAACTTTGAATACATGATGCGTATCTCCGAATGGAAAGGTCTCTTGTACTCCCTCCTTCGCCAAACAATAAGATCGCACTTCATCGAGGTCCATGCCAAAGCAGATTATTCGGCATCCGGTGTTTGGTGCTAATTCCGCATCTTGGCGAGATAATCCAACCGATCTTTGAGCTGCGCCTTCGGAGTGAGTAGTTTATCCTTGCCAAAGATGCCCTCGGAAGGATCGCGGAAGGTTAGTTCGTAATCCTTGCTCATGATGATCGCCTCTTCGGGGCAGACCTCTTCGCAATAGCCGCAAAATATGCAGCGCAGCATGTTGATCTCGAAAACAACAGGGTAGCGCTCCTTCAGCAGTTCGGTCTCGCTGGCGCGGACTTCGATGGCCAGCGGCGGGCACACGCGCGAGCACAGCCCGCAGGCCACACAACGCTCGACGCCATTCTCTTCGAGAACGAGCACGGGCCGTCCCCGAAATGACGCGGGCGGATCCCAGCGTTCTTCGGGGTACTGGCGCGTAAACTTCGGCCGAAAGAGGTGCTTGAAGGTCGTAAGCAGCCCGCGCACGACTTCGAAGAGATAAAGCTTCTCCCACAGCGACAGCTTGCGGCGGGTCTTCGGATTGTTATATTTCGTCGTAGTACTCATGTGGCGAATGTGGATGATCGATCATCCACTTAGTGCATCAAATACATCTTTTCAAGTGCCGTCAGGATAATATTGACGATCCCAAGCGGCAAAAGCACCTTCCAGCCGAGGTCCATCAATTGATCGTACCGGAAGCGCGGGATCGACCAGCGCACCCAGATGAATACGAACAGTAAACCGACGACCTTCAAGATAAACGCCAGAACTCCGACAATTGTCATCACAAGTGGCGACAGCCCGAGCGAATCGACAAAAGGAACGTGCCAGCCGCCTAGGAAGAGTACCGTCATGACGGCGCTTGCCGTGATGATGTTCGCATATTCCGACAGGAAGAAGAGCGCGAATTTCATCGAGCTGTACTCCGTGTGGTATCCGCCGACAAGCTCCGGTTCTGCTTCGGGCAGATCGAACGGCTGCCGATTCGTCTCAGCAAAGGAGGAGACGAGAAAGAGCAGGAAGCCGATCGGCGCACGAACGATATTCCACAGGCCATTCACCTGCGAGTCGATGATCCCGTTCAGATCGAGCGTGCCACTGAGCATCACGACGCTGAGCAGTCCAAGCCCGAGGGTGAGTTCGTAGCTGATCATCTGCGCGCTCGACCGCAATCCGCCAAGCAAAGAATACTTCGATCCACTTGACCAACCGGCCAGCGTTATCCCATACACGCCAACAGAAGTCATCGCGACAATAAAGAGCACACCGATATTGATATTGGAGGCGATCGTAAGCGGGATAATTCGCTCACCGATTGCGAGCGTGTGCCCGAACGGCACAACCGCAAGCACCGTGAATGCCACGGTAATCGAAATTACCGGTGCGACCCAGTGAAACCAACCCTGAGCCATCAATGGCTCGATATCCTCTTTCAGCAAAAGCTTAAGGACATCCGCCAATGGTTGAAATAAACCGAATGGTCCTACACGGTTCGGACCAATGCGGTCCTGGACCCATGCGCAGACCCAACGCTCCAGCAATACGGTGTAAGACACCGCCGTGAGCACCACCAGGAGAATAACCGCAATTTTTATGAGTGCTTCAATTATCATTACTCTGCTTTCAAGATCATCAGAGAATTACACTTCCCACACTTTCAATGCGCTGCGTCGAAGCCTGAGCGACCTCTTCATAGTTCGCCTGCACGACCTTCTCGTGATTACTGGCGACCGGTTGCCCCATCTCGCCGAGCGAATCATATGATAGCCCTTTGAACTCCGGGTTCGTCGCAGCAATCTCGTCGAAGATGTCCTCCGTATGCTGATACTTCCAGTGATCTCCAAGTTCGGCTGCAATCTTCTGCACGGAACGCCATGCTTCGCGTGCATCGCGCTTATTGGAGCGCGCCCACTTATCGAACTGAGAACCGAAACGATCGAGACGCGACATGTGGAGTTGGTCGCGGCCGCGCATGTAGTACTTAGTTGCGACAGCGGGCCTGAGGAGTTGTGCCCAGCCTTCAAAATTGACGAAGACACCGTCGCGCTCGGCCCATTGCGAGGTGCTAAACACCACATCGGCGCGGCGCGAGGTGACATTGTCGTTTGATGAACACGTTGCGAAGAACTCGACATCTTCGAAGGCCTCGAGCAGGGCACCATCGGCGAGGAAATTCCCGCCAAGCGCAACAACGGCTTTGATTTTGCGTGAGCGAAGCAGTTCGAGCACAGTTGTATGTGCTTCCTTCTCGCCTCGCGTGTGCTGATAGTGCCCATCAGCCACGCAGCCCATAAGCGTTGCGCCCATTGCATTCGGGAGTTTATCGGCACGTAGTAATAATCGTTCGTCTACGCCCGAGATATGAGGGATGAACGGAATCGCAATCCTACCAAACTTCTCTTTCGCGAGCTTCAGCATAAGATAGTTATCCTCGATCGGCATTCGCGCCGAGCCGAGCAGTAACACCTCGTCCTTTTTATACTTCGCAAGTTCTTGCGCGACGCGCCGAGCAGCGGTATCGCTATCCGTCGGCTGCGCCAGAGCATTGGTATCCTTCATGCGCGGACCTTCGAGGCGTTCCTCGTTGACCGCGTGGTAAGTACTTAGCCGACCGTAGTCGCACATCCAGTATTCGTTGACATTCGGATTATTGCGCGGCTCCAAACGCATGATCTCGTTATTGCGCACGCCAACGCGGACGTTGCAGCCGCGCGAGCAACCCGGACAGATCGAATCCGTGAATGACATATCCCACACACGCGCCTTAAAGCGAAAGTCGCGGCTCGTAAGAGCACCGACCGGGCAGATGTCAATGACGTTCATCGACATGTTGTTGTCAAACCCTTCGGCAGGGACGGCATTGATCGTCACATGGTCCCCGCGATTGACGAACGTCAAAACCGGCTGCTCCGCAACTTCCTGCGCAAAACGAATACAGCGCGAGCATGAAATGCATCGTTCGCCATCGAAGAGAACGTTCGGACCGAACGCCACGCGTTTATCCTTGTGGTTCTTCTCTTCGACGAACCGGGAGACACCCCGCGAATGCTCGAACGCATAGTCCTGCAACTTGCACTGACCGGCTTCATCGCAGATCGGGCAATCAAGTGGATGGTTGATGAGAAGAAACTCCATCACATCCTCGCGGCCTTTTGTCGCAACAGGAGAATTCACCTTGACATTCATGCCATCGGCAACCGTCGTTGCGCAAGCGATCTGAAGTTTCGGGTTCTTCTCGACTTCGACCAAACACATACGGCAGTTACCGGCCACCGTCAGGGCCGGGTGCCAGCAAAAATGCGGGATGTCGATCCCGTTCTCTGTCGCGACCTGAATGATCGTCTGCCCATCCCGGGCTTGGTACTCTGTTCCGTCGATAGTGATCTTCGGCATGCTTCGCAGTGAATGAGTTGTTGGTATCAAATAACGAGGGCTTGACGAAAACTCGTTACTCGTTACGCATCACTCGTTACTTAATATACTTATGTGAGTCTTCCCACTTCATTCCAAATGCCTCGGCGACTCCTTCATAGACGACGGTGCCGTCAATCACGTTGAGTCCGAGTCGCAATTCCTTATTGTTCGATATCGCCTTTTCATAGCCCTGATTCGCGAGTTGGACCGCATAGGGCAATGTCGCGTTCGTCAGCGCAATCGTTGAAGTCATCGGCACTGCACCCGGCATATTTGCCACGCAGTAATGCACAACGCCATCGACAACAAACGTCGGGTTCTCGTGAGTCGTGGGCTTGCAGGTCTCGATGCATCCGCCCTGATCGACCGATACATCGACGATTACCGATCCTTCCTTCATGTCTTTCAGCATCTCTTTGGTCACGAGACGCGGAGCTTTGGCACCCGGAATCAACACCGCGCCGATCACAAGATCGGCGTGCTTGATGAGCTTGCGAATGTTGTACGGATTGGACATGAGCGTTGTCACGTTCTTCGGCATCACGTCATCGAGATATCGAAGCCGGTAGAGATTCGAATCGAGGATGGTCACATGCGCACCAAGACCTGCCGCGATCTTCGCCGCACTTGTCCCGACAACGCCGCCTCCCAGCACGACAACTTCGCCCGGATCGGTGCCTGGCACTCCGGCCAGCAGGACACCACGGCCGCCCATCGTCTTCTCCAAATATTTTGCACCTTCTTGCGGCGCCATCCGGCCCGCGACTTCCGACATCGGAATCAGTAGAGGCAGCGAGTGATCCGCGCGCTGCACCGTCTCGTACGCGATGGCGATCGACTTCGTCTTCAGGATCGCGTCCGTCAACTCACGGCTCGCAGCGAAATGGAAATAGGTAAAGAGGAGCTGGCCTTTGCGAATAAGATCGTATTCTTGCTTGATCGGCTCCTTCACCTTCATGACCATATCCGCCGTGTCGAAGACCTCCTTTGCGGTCTGCAAGATTTTCGCGCCGGCTGCAATGTAATCCTGGTTCTTAAATCCTGAGCCGACACCCGCATTTGTCTCAACAAACACCGTGTGGCCATTGGCAACGAGAATCTCTGCGCCGCTTGGCGTGAGGGGTACGCGGTTCTCGTTTACTTTGATTTCCTTCGGTACTCCTATTTTCATGCGTGCAAATTTACGATGATTATGGACTCTCCGCACGGAAGGTTGCTTTGAGCGCGCGCATAAACAAGGTCGGAAGCACTTTCATCCACGCGAACCGGTCATAATTTGAGACAAGTTCGGCCAGATAATGTTCCTAAGGCTATTCCTTCTCTTCTTCCTGCTCTTCTTCCTTTTCCGGCACAACCGAGACGAGCGTGTAGCGGTCTTCGTCGGTAAATAGACGCGTCACCTCGTCACGGACCTTTTCGAGCGGCAGATTTGAAATCTTCTGGATGTCATGCTCGACGGAGTAGTACTCTCCGAAATAGAGCTCGTTCTGGGCGGCACGCATCATGCGATTAGAGATCGATTCCATTGGCAGCACCACCGAGCCGATCATTTGCTCTTTTGCGCGGTCAAGTTCGGCGTTCGAAACTGGTCTGGTCGTGAGTCCGCGAAGAATGCGGCGCATTTCCCGGAGGGAGCGCTCACGGTTCTCGATCGCAGTGGCGATATAGAGTCCAACGGCTCCAGCATCTTCAAATGGCGAGTAAAATGCGACGGAATCATAAGCCAGGCCCAGTTCTTCGCGCAGGCGTAAATTCAGTCGGCTGCTCATGCCCACTCCCAACAATGTAATGAGCGCGCTGATAGCAAGATGGCGCTCGCTCCTTACTCCCGGTGCGCGTCTTCCCAGGATAAGATGGGCCTGCTGCCCGGATGCCCTTGGTACATGCAACTCGGATTGTGGCCGTCGTGGAAACCTGTACGGTTCGAGTAGACGCCTGGAAACGTGTTTCGGCGCATGCTTTATTGCACGATCGATCGCTGCAAAGAGGGCATCATGCTCATGTGAACCGCTGGCAACAATGACAATATCGCGCGAGCGATAGTGCTTGCGGTGAAACGCCGAGAGGGTCTGTCGATTCATGCGCTGAATGCTCTCGGGCGTGCCGATAATCGGGTGTGCCAGCGCGTGTCGGCCAAAGATCTCTTCCTCGAACAAATCGAAGACCATCTCGTCCGGCTCGTCCTCGATGCCATTGATCTCTTCTATGATTACCGACTTTTCGCGCTCGATGTCTTCGGCGGAGAACTTTGGCCGCAGTGCCAGATCGAAAAGCACCGAGACCGACTCATCGAGATGCAAGGTACGCGTCCAGGTATAGAAGCAAGTGTGCTCCTTTGTCGTGAAAGCGTTCAAGTATCCGCCTCGGGCTTCGATTGAACGCATGATCTCGCGCATGGTCCGGCCAGCGGTGCCTTTGAAAACGACATGCTCGATAAAGTGTGCGATACCATGCTGGCGAATGCTCTCGTGACGGGAGCCGGCTCGCACCCAAAGACCCACACACAGAGAAGATGCGCCCTCGACCCGCTCGCTGACGACGCGAAGGCCATTGATGTAGGTCTTTGTCCGCACATCGACGCGGGAGATTTCTTCTGGCGCAATGCGCTTGCTATCGGCAACAATTCGTCGCGGTCTGGCAGCAAATCGGCCACGGGCCTTAGCAGAAGGCAATTTAGGACTTGGGTGCTTCTTTTTCTGTTTCAATACCTGCAAAGATACGGAGAATGGCTCGCAACGACTCTCTAAACAATATGATAATACAATGGCAACGATCCCATATCGTGCCAGTGCGACGGGTGCGAGACCACCTGCGTTAGCTGAATACAAAATGCTATTTATGCGAATTGCACACCTCTCCGATCCTCACATTAACCTGAAGTACCATCCGCAGCATTTGCCACGATTGCGGAGAACGCTCGAAGACGCACTCCGGCGTGGTGCGGAACACATCGTCATTACCGGCGACCTGACAAGTAACGCCGATGCGCGCGATCTCAGGACGACACGCCGACTCTTCGAAATGCTGGGTATCATGCGATCGAGCAAGCTCACCATCGTCCCTGGCAACCACGACATCTATGGCGGTCCCCAGCTCGCCGATGATGTACTCGCATTCCCAGAGCGTTGCCGTATCTGTGACACGCGAGAACGGCTCGCCATCTTTCAGGAGCATTTTTCGGAGTTGTTCGCGGACACGATCACAGTTGGAGGGCTTGCCTATCCGTTCGTGAAACGACTGAAGCATGTTGCCTTCATGGCGCTCAACACCGTTGCAGAGCACTCGGTCATTGGGAATCCCTTCGGCTCAAACGGGGAGATCGTGAAGGGCCATCGACAGAGTATTGATCATCTTGGCAACTTCCATGCGTGGCGGACGGCACGCTACCGGATCGTTCTGATGCACCATCACTTGTTCCGGCACAGGGACCTGGTGCGAATGGGTCGCCAGGCATCATCAGGATTGGCTTCGACGATCGAGCTCCAAACATTGAAGTTACACCGTAAACGACGAGCGCTAGGAATGTTCGAGCGGATCGGGGCCAATCTCCTGCTCCATGGACATGTGCATTTTACTGGCCAGTATGACAGGAATGGACTAATCTGTCTCAACAGCGCAGGTGCAGTCTCTCCGACTAACCGCGAGGATGGTTTCGCATATCACCTCATTGATCTCGGGGTCCGCGCACCAAGTATCTCCCGCGTAACGGTATCAAAGTTGAAGCGAGAAAGCATAATAGAATCACCACAGGATAATGCTCGCGTAATTGCGACAGTATAGATTGGGATATGGCAAAAATCCTAAAGCACTGGCATCTCTGGGCGCTCGTTGCGGTCCTTGCCCTTCTGGGCTTTGACCTCACCCAGCATCTATTCAATTTCCCGATTCGGCTCGGCGCCCTTCGCATTGGGCTGCTTTTTGCCGAGCAGACCTGGACGCGATTGCGAGTCTAGCGCTTCGGTCGCAGCATGTCATAGTAGCGATTCTGCCGCGCAGCAATCGCAGAGTATTCCTTTGCATAGAGGTCCATCCGGGCAAGCGATTCGAGATCGGCCCGCGTATCGTCTGGTTCATGGATGAGCAGGACTTGCGAAGTGGTGCGGCGCTCATCGAGATCGATATCGCAGACCGCAAGTCCGGCGCGGCGACCGGTCTCCGCAATAATATCGCCATTGAAATCCATGACACGCGCATTGCCAGGATAGAAGCGACCATCATAGGGCGCATACGGCTGATGACCCGCCAGGTTCGATTCGACAATCCACATGGAGTTGTCGATTGCCCGCGATCGCAACTGTGCTTCGAGACCGCTTTGCGTTGGGCCATGCGTCGTCGTTGGCCAAAACAACAACTCAGCGCCCTTCATAGCATAGATTCGCGCGATCTCGGGGAAGTAAATATCCATGCAAATCATGACCGTAATCTTCGCGAAGCCAAGATCGATAATAGGGAATTCCCAGCCCGGTGTGACAGACTTTGCTTCGATTCCGGTCGGCTGAAGCTTTCGATAATGATCGACACAGCTACCATCTCGATTGAATACCGTCGCCTGATTGTAAACCGCCGTGATGTCGCGCACAAAGAACGGAGCGATGACTGCAATTCCATACTTCTTTGCGGCATCCGCGAAATAATCCATCCAGGCATCGGAGTATTTGGCCGAGTCAATCGGATTCGCCAAACCATTAGTTGTCACTGTCTCCGGCAGGCAAACAATGTCCGCCTTTTGTTCACTCGCATCGCGAATGTACATGCGCGCCCGTTCGAGATTCATCTCGACGGTATGCGGAGTATCCTCCATGAGAAATGAGACTGTCGCTACACGTACCTTTGGCATCACGTTATCCAAAACAAGTTAATAGACCATCGGCGGAGACGACGTAAATCTCGGACGCCCCGTCCCCATCGAGATCGGCAGCAATGGGCGAGCCCATCGCGACGCCAGAATCATAAACGGACTTAACCGCAATCTCATTGCCGGTCCAGCCGACCGCGATCAGCCGGCCGTCGTTTGTACCAAACACAAATTCTTCCCTTCCATCGCCATCGAAGTCAACGGTGAGAATGTCGGTAGCCGTTGCTTGGAGATCCACGCATGTTCGTTCCACTCCAGTCGTGTAATCATAGATGCGAACGCATCCATCGCCATGGGCCTGTGCAAACTCGAGTTGACCATCACCATCAACATCACCAATGCCAGGGAGTCGATAAAGAATATCACCGAACGGCGCTCGTTTCCACCACCGAGCCTGACTTGATTTTTGGATGACTCCAAACCCACCAAATGCACCTGAAATAACCAGATCATCGCCAATAAGCGTCGGCGAGCCATACGCCGTGAACGGGTCATCAATTGAGGACTGGGTCGTGAGATTCTGCGCTTTCAGCAATTGCTCCGATTTCAATACCTCTGCAGTGTAGTCCGTAAGCAGCTTTGGTACGCTGAGCAATTCACCGGTTTCGAGATCAAGACGGCAGAGCGAATCTTTTGCGCAGAATACCGCGATGGATCGCCGATCCTTAAGGAGAAGTGCGGCTGTACCCCATGGCCCCACGCCACGTCCATACTCGCCAATTCCAATGCGGTCTTTCCGCCAGAGAACTTCGCCCGTTGCGATCAAAAACGCGAGCGAGCATTCGGTGTTCATGGAACGCGAGCGATAAAAGCTTGCGAATAGTGCTTCGCCACGCGAGTGCTCGAATCCGAGCCAATCGTAACAACCGACACGCGAACCTATAATGCTGGCTGGCAGATCAGGAAAATCGAAGGACCGAACGCGCTCGCCATGCATGGAATACAGTGAAAGGCGTGCGTGATCTAATCCGCGATCATCAACGACCACCAGCATCGGACCTCCCTTTGTCTCGATCATGCTCACAGCATGAAACACGCCATCATAACCAATCCTGGAGTGGCCTTCGATTTTGTGCACCATCTTGCCATCCGCTACGAGCATGTGAATACGATTCGCAAAGTCTGGCACGGCGAGATAGCGGTCCTCACCATTCTCAAATACGGTTGCGGTACTACCAGGTCTCGCAGCAGCATGTGCTTCAGGAGTCAGATGATATCCGCAAGAACGTACATACTCAATACCATGACGAGTAATGGATGTGACATCTCCGTTGGATGTTGTGATAAGCACACGATCGTTCGCAACATGGGCAACGCGGTACGGGATACTGGACTCGAATCCGATCGTATGCAGCGTAAGAGATCGATCTAGCAAACACAGTCCAGATTCTGTTTGCAGGAAGATTCCTTCTCGCTCCAAAAACTTTCCTCGCTGGATTTCTTGCGACGCGAAGACATCGGGCTTGAACTCCGAGGCGTGCGGCTGAAGATGGACGGTCCGCTCAGCGAAGGAGGCATTTTCCAAACTCCATACCGTACTATCGTTCTTGACAGAGTAGACCGATAGTTCAGAGTTGGCGAGTGGATTGACTGTTGCCTCACGGCTCAAGCACAGTTCGTAGAACCCATCATTGTTAACATCCTGCACACCTCGGAGGTATTGATTCGGCAGATCCGAGATGCACTCCCCTGTCCTGGCTCGCAAGATCTCCGTATGCCAACGAAGATCTTGGTGCTCATTGAATATACTGACCGCAATCTCAAGGTTCCCATCTCCATCGAAATCGCGAATCGAGTTCGACGTATAGCGGAGATCCGTGGAATCCGAAGGGTAAATATGTTCAATGAATCGATCCCAGAGTGGCTGGAAGTTACCCGCGCCATCATTATCCAAAACGGCAACGTGGCGCGATACCATATCACTCAGGATCACTGCTTCAAGTGCGCCATCACCATCGATATCGCAAAGTTCAAAATGTCCATAGTTGCGCCGACGTTCAGTGTCAGAAGTCCATTGCGTTTGTGAAATTAACTGCCCGTTCGCAGGATCGAAGACGTATATGCCACCAATTCTGGCAATCACAATTTCATCCGCGCCATCTCCGTTGACATCGCCAATGGCGATCGATGGATGGTAACTATCATCCATCCAAAGACGATGCAGCACACGCGTCCGCTCGGCACCATCAGAGCAATCGTAGACTAAGACTTCCTTCTGCGAGAAGCACGGGATGATGATTTGCATCGCACCATCTGCCCCTCTGCTAATTGAGTTCGCGAAGGAATGTATTTGAAACATTCCCCCATAGGTCCCATTCGAAAATGGTGGACCGATATAGTGACGGAACAAGAACGAGCCATCAAGAGCCGAGATGATAATGACTTCGTGCCCATTCGTCGTCACTATCTCTAGACGTCCATCCCCATCGAGATCGAAAACACCACTGATCCAATGCGCACCAAACGGTTTCGTCTTCCATCGCTCGTTTCCGCCCGGGTCCATGCGTTGGATTCCACCGCCATCCGCCAGCAACATATCTCCCGAGCCATCTGGTATCAACTCTATTTCTTGATAACTGCCACCAAGGCGATAGGACCAGCGCGGGCTGAGCGTCGCACCTGGATGCCCCGCAAGTGGCTGATGGCCGCTTCGTGTATCATCCCGTCGATAGTCCCGCCATTCGCCCGGCTTGTGTTTTGGACTCATGGCAATCCTCCAAGTGATTGGGGCTCTTGGGTGCGAAGAGACTCGATTCCGGCAAGGAGGATCATTGTTGCGCGGGCGCCATCAATTTCGGTCGTCTCCGGTTGTCGCCCTTCGGTCAAAGCGGCGAGAAATTCTCGGTTCTCGTTCAGGAATCCATCCTCATCGCCCGAGAACACTTCCTCAAATTCGCTATTGAAATAGCTAAGGCGGGTCAATCGATCATAGAGATGTACCGATTTCGAGCCGTTCATTGCCTGAAATGAGAACTTGCCATTGCGAGGCGTCTCCCCCAAATCCCCGATGAGCAAAGTCGCAATCGCGCCATTCTCGAAAGCTAGCGTTGCTGCCATAGAATCAACAAGATAAAGGGTGGAATGATGGAGATTGCCACCTTCGGCATAAATGCGGATCGGGCGCGAACCAGCAAGATAGCAGAGCAACTCAATGGCGTGGCAACCCTGTGAAAGGACATTTCCTCCGCCACGCACTGGATCGTTCGCCCAGCTCTTGTCGGGCCAGCGATGGTCGAATACTTGCGCACTGAGCGCAAGCGGTTGACCAATCAGTTGTTTCGCAGTCTGTGCTAGTGAGTAGTAATGCAGTTTGAAGCCGCTCATGCATCTGACACGATGCCGTTGTACCGCATCCAAAATCGCGTGACAATCACTCGCCGTAATAGCCATCGGTTTCTCAAGAAAGATCTGCTTTCCTTGCCGAGCCGCTTCAATCGCCAGCGGTGCGTGGGTATCATGGTAGGTGCAGATATAGACTGCGTCGATCGCGTTGTCCCGAATGGGATCGATTGGATCAGACGAGGCCCGTGCTGAGAATTCTTCGGCGAGCCGTTTGGCCCGCTGAATATCGCTATCTACAAAGAATGTCGGTGGCGAACCCAACTGGGCCAGAATACGGGCATGGGTTTCACCGATCAGGCCGCAGCCGAGAATTGCAATAGAAGGCGTGATAGGATGATCGGTCATCTCAACAAAATTACGGACTTTGTGAGAGCCATAGGACTTATTCCGTTTTGCTGGTGTTTTTGCACCGGGATGCCAACCCATCCACTCATTATACGGAATGCGCGCTAACGAACGGACAATTTCACACGTCTCCAAATTCGAAGGAATCGGGCTTCATACCGGAAATACCAGCTCGATCGAATTCCATCCGGCCCCGGAGGGCTACGGCATCCGCTTTGTGAGGAGCGACCTGCCCGGAAAACCTGAGATTCCGGCACTCGTCGATTATGTTTCCGATATTTCGCGTGGGACGACGCTGACGCACAATAACGCAAGCGTCCATACAGTTGAACACGTTCTCGCGGCGGTCGTCGGTCTGGAAATCGACAACATTCGAATTGAACTGACAGCGAACGAGCCACCGATCGGCGATGGGAGTGCCGAGCCCTACGTCGAGGCCCTGCTTCGGGCAGGATTTACGGAACAAACAGCGCCGCGAAAGTATCTTGTCGTTGATGAGACTGTCTCATTTCGTAATGAGGCAGCCCAAGTAGAAATCGTCGCGCTGCCTCTGCCGGATGATTATCGCGTAACGGTGATGATCGACTATAATAACCCGGTTCTCGGGAGTCAGCACACTGGCCTCTTCTCGCTGGAGCGGGAATTTGTGACCGAATTTGCGAAAGCGCGGACATTCTGCTTCCTCCATGAGGTGGAAATGCTTTATGAGCAGGGGCTCATAAAAGGCGGGAATGTCGACAATGCGATCGTAATTGTCGATCGGGAGCTGGACGCAGAGGCACTTCGGGCGCTGAGTACGCGGCTTGGTATTCGAGATAGCGTGATCCTGGGATCAAATGGCATGCTCAACGATAAGCAACTTCACTATAAGAATGAGCCCGCCAGGCATAAGTTGTTGGACCTTCTGGGCGATCTAGCATTAGCAGGAGCACCACTCCAGGCGCAGATCCTCGCTGCCCGACCCGGTCACGCGTCCAACGTCGAATTTGCGCGTAAACTTCGGAAATTATACGAAAAGAAGGCGCTTGTGCAGAAGTACAATCCTTCCGCAAGGAACGGCTATGTGTTTGACATTACCGCAATAGAGCGGATCATGCCCCATCGATACCCGATGTTGCTCGTTGATCGGATTCTATCGATGGATATCACACAAGGGCACGAGCAGATCGTAGGACTAAAGAACGTGACCTATAATGAGCCGTTCTTCATGGGTCATTTCCCCGGCAAACCAGTAATGCCCGGAGTACTCATCCTTGAGGCAATGGCTCAAACAGGTGGGATGCTTCTCCTGAATGCGATTGCCGATCCGGAGAAGAAGCTGATTCTTTTCATGGCAATTGACAAGGCAAAATTTCGCAAGCCTGTTACTCCCGGCGATCAATTAATTTTTGAGCTCACAATGCTGCGGAACCGAGGCAAAACATTTGTCATGTCCGGCATCGCAAAAGTTGAAGGGCAAGTCGTTGCCGAAGCGGAATTGATGGCAGCAATCGTGGATAGATAAGATATGGCAACAACGATTCATCCGACGGCAATCGTCGATTTTAAGGCCAAGCTCGCTGACGATGTCGAGATTGGAGCATATGCTATCGTCGAAGGCGACGTCGAGATTGGCCGCGGTACGCGAATTCATCATCATGTCTTTCTTGGCAATGGTGCGCGTATTGGCGAACGCTGCCAAATTCACCATGCCGCTGTGGTCTCCAATGTCCCCCAGGACTTGAAGTTCATGGGCACGGAAAAGACCTATGTAGAACTAGGCGATGACTCCGTCGTCCGAGAGTTCGCGACGATCCATCGGGCAACCATTCATCAAGCCGATACGAATGCCGGAACCTTGGATGGCGTGACCCGCATTGGACGAGGCACACTCATCATGGCGTATGCTCATGTTGCGCACGACTGCAAAGTTGGCGAAGGGGTGATCCTCTCGAATGCAACCCAGCTCGCTGGTCACGTGACAGTTGAAGATCTTGCGACCATTGGCGGCGGGGGCCTTGTCCATCAATTCTGCATGATTGGTACGCTCTCGATGATCGGCGGCGGAGCCGAGGTCCGAAAAGACGTGCCTCCTTTCTCCCTGATTGGCGGCGGCGGCGCGCGATTTAGCGGAATCAACCGCATAGGTTTAGCACGCCGTGGAAAATCCCGCGAGACAATTCAGGCGATCAAGTCATCCTATTTCACCCTCTACCACAGTGGCCTCAATGTAACTGCGGCAGTGCGATCGATCGAGCAAAGTCCGGAGTCCGCCATACCAGAAGTCCAGCAGATTCTCCGCTTTATTTCCCTTTCGAAGCGCGGCATTATTGGCGCCGCATAGGCGCAGGTACGCCAACATCCATTTTTCGACCCAATAAACAAGAAGCCCTCGCCGCAATGGCGAGGGCTTCTCTTTGCGAGTAGTTCGATGCGAACTACTTCGTAACAGTCATCTTGATTGATGCACTATGCTCGCCACTGACCAGCTTGCAGATGTAAGAACCAGCCGCGACATCGTTGCCGCCATTGTCCTTACCATTCCACTCTGCTGTGTGTGAACCAGCATCTTGATCAGTCGCAACCAGCGTACGCACCGTTTCGCCAAGCTGATTATAGATTACGAGTGTCGTCGGCGCGGCAGTCGGAATCGTATAGCTCAAGTCGGTTGAGCCATTAACCGGCATGAAGGGATTCGGGTAGTTCTGCGAAAGGCTGAACTCCTTCGTAGGATCAATGGTCACTTCGACCGAATTGGTCGCATGCAACGCACCGTTAAGATCCAACTGCTCGAGACGGTACGTGTACGTACCAGGCTTGACATCGTGGTCAATCCAGCCGTAACCTGTCTGCGTCGAGCTGTTGGGGCCCTTTGACTGAACAAATCCGACCTTCTCAAAGAAGTCGTCTGGCGTCGCAGCACTGCGGCGTTCGATGTAGAAACCATCATTGTTCGTCTCGCTTGCAGTAGCCCAAGTCAGGACGGAAGTACCATTCTGCGATTCGCCATGCAGATAGACGAGTTCGATCGGCAACATGATGCTCTTCGAAACCATCGGACGAATCATTGGAGTATAACTACCGGCACTGACCATGTAACCCCAGTTCGGGCTTCCACACCAGAACTGATAGTTGCCGCCAGCAAGGAAGCAGTTTGTCGGCCAATATCCAGAACTCGGGGTCCAAGGAGCCCATGTTTGGCTACCAGCAGTTACCTCAAGTGCCCAGACGCAACTAATATCGCCGGTGTTTTCGGATTGGCTCCAAGCCGTTCCGTACTGGCTATTATACATCGGTGGCAAAGAAGGCAGGATGGGGTCATATACCCGAACGACTGCACTACCGCGAGAGATATTGCCGCCATTCTCCATATTGTTGAGGCCAAGCTGGCTAACACCAATCCAGTACACGCCCTGTGTCGCACCGGCGTCCGCACCGCCCTGAACCACGATCGGCTTCGGGAAGAAGTAAGGCCAGAACTGATTGAAGTTTCCACCCCTTCTTACGTCATTAAAGGTAGATTGAATTCCAGACTGGACAACGGTATCATTCGGCTGGCATGAAGAAGGATCGCCATTAAGCAGCGAGATTCGGATGCCATTAGCTTCTTGGTTTGCGTCCGCAAAGAATACGCGTGCACCGTAAATAGTGTCCTTCTGTGAAAGTTTGAATTTCACAGCGTATGTCCCACTATTTTGGTTGAATCCAATGCCTGAACCGGTGGTCCGTGTCAGTGTAGGCATATCATTGCCCGCACCAATACCTGGAGTAATTCCAGCATTGTCATACGCAAACTCCTGCACCGCCTGCGAGCCAGTTTCGACACAAAGTGCGAACTTGGTGTAGGTTCCAGTGATCGAAGTCTCCGGCTGATAGCCCGATTGATCGATCCATCCGTGGATCGTATAGACAAGCCCCTGGCCGGTGGTAGCGTTCTGTGCATTCCAGTTCGGCATCTTAACGACAGAGTCACGACCGGCGCCCAATTGGCTCACCGTGACGGCCTGCCAATATACGGTATTACCGTTCGGATCGAGGACCTGCACCCGTAGCGGGAATGGAATGGCAACGTCCGTGGAATTATTCTTGATCTTTACATAGACCGGAATCGTCACAGCTTGCGAAGCTGGGATTTTGGTATACGGGCTGACCACACGAATCCACATGACTTCGATCTCCGGCTTTCGGGGAACGATGACTGTCGGATTATCAATGTACCACGGATCGGCATCATCAGAAGGCGGGGGCGGATTTGCACCATTATAGCTGGCCTTCAGACGGAAGCGGAAGCGAAAATCTGCAGTGAAGTAGTTCGCAGTTGGAATGATCACATTCGGGAATCCAGTAATCTGTATCGTGGCGTTTGTCGGTGTCATTGCCATGAAGAACTTCTGGAATTCGAAGTCATGTCCACCATCGATTGCCGTAATATAGGTCCAACCGCTGGGTGAGGGATTGCAGCCAGGTTGATTTGGTTGTTTGAACTCAATTACCATCGAGTCTCCAGTCCGAACCTTATTACCCTGGATATTAACGACACTCTGCTCTGCACCGAGCATGACATCACCGTCATAGAGCCATGGGTAAGCGATGCGTCCCGAGCGTTGGAAATCGAACATGAAATTCGCCCTGGTTTGCCCCAACAGATTTATTGGGAAACTCATGAGTGTATCGCCAACGCCATTGCCGCTGTATGTATTTCCATCAACGTCAAGGCGGTCCAATTGAATGACAGGGGATTGGAAGCCATCGGCCCCATAACCGCCACCGGTCAGATCGCGTGGTGGTGGCGGATCCCAAGTTTGAGATTCACCTTCAACCACCTGCGCTCCGACAGAAATCCATAATGTCTGGTCAGGAATATCAGCAGAGAGTGTCTTGCTGTAGTTGTTCGAAGGATCGCGGTATGGCTGAGTCGTTCTGCGAACACCGAAGATACGAATGCAGACCGTGTCATCAAATGGCCACTGGTCACCGATGTTGTTGTCAACGGAGTCGAACGTTGTTGCGACGGCGCAAGCATTGAACGTCCCGAGCTGGCTGAGGATGTTCGGGTTCGTTGCGTACGGCAGGAATGTGATCTGCTTAGGAATCGTCGGGGTCGTATCGACGATTGCAACACGGCTATAGGTAATGATACCCGTGACAACATTGCGAATCTGGAATCTCGCCTTGAAATCATGGATGTCTGCCGCATTTGGATCGACATCGACATACGTCGCCTTGGGCGTTACTGCGGCACCGAGGCAAATTTCATAGTTCCTGGGCGGGTAGTCAACCGAAACTGCTCGCACCGCATCATGCCAACGGCGGAATTTCAGAGCCCATTGGCCATTCTGGCGGAAGTCCTTGTTGCAGCTCTTGCACGTAATGTTCTTGTTCGCATCCCAGCGGGCCGCTCGGCCATAGAGGACGGACGTGGATTGTGCGCCCGTTTCGTTGACCATACCGATGGATACATTGTTCTGGAAAAGTCGGTATGCTAAGGTCGGAGGGAATCCATTGATTGAGCCAATGAAACGTCCGTAGTTGATTTGGATGCTGGAATCCGTATTGGCGAGAACATACTGGAATTTCTGAATCCAGATTCTATCAGCGCCGGGATAAGTGAAACCAGCCGGAGCGAAATTATTTGGGCTAGCCGGACGCAAGCGGAAATTATAGCAATTCATGTAGAACGTATCGAGCGAAGTCGAAGTCCGATAATACACGAGGGTTGTGTCATATCTTCCGCCGTGACGCATATCGAGATCAGCCCAGAGCCCGGCGATAATATCGCGCGGCGCAGAACTGGCGCTGTTCAGGAAATCGACATTGGAGCCGCGGCAATATGCCGGAGGTGATCCTGCCGATGCATTAGAATACGGGCCAAAGCCGATAAATCCATTCGATGAGACGTAGATGCTGTCATAATTCTGTCCGTAAAAATTCCAATGCTGCCCCATTGCTAACGGAATCGGGCCGGCCATAGCATCATTAGAGCTATCGTAATTGGCCGCTCCAATCGTATAGGTCGGATTGAAGAAGAACGTCCCAGGCCGTGCAAGTTGCTGCGGACCGGTCGCTACGCGAAACCACTCGATCGGATTGAACGTGGTATCGACGAAGAAATAATTGGGCCTCCACGGCGTCGGCGAATTATCGTCCGAATCGACCACAAAGTAGCCGGTCGCCAGATTATTCGGTTCACCGCGACGGTCCTTCGATTGTGCCCCAGCGCGCGGAGCGATGCTCAAGAGAGCGAGCACCGATAAGCACACAAGAACGGACACGTAGTAAACACGTCTCATCGTTGTCTTAGGTTAGTGATTGGTTAAAATGAATGCTGATAATAAGCAAGTAGCAACACTCCAAAAGAGGACGGCCTTCGGATTAACCGCACGGCTTATCCCTCTTTCACAGTCTGGTCTCGGATGTATCACTGTAAAAATAACACATTTTTCGACCGCACCCACGAAATTCGGTTTTTCAGCACCTGCTATAAGAGGTTATCGAACAGCCCATGCCACTATAGAAGACCAATGAACCTCCAAAAGGTAACAGTCGCCACGGATATTTTTTTGAGTTTTATTTTAATTGGTCTCGCGGAACTGCCAAAATCGCTATTCACTCTCTTCGATGTAGCCTCGAGCAGGAAGGTCTATATGGAAAACTGTTCCATGGCCCGGTTCACTTTCCACCCGAATAGATCCTGACATATCAGTAATTGTCTTTTTCACAAGGGCAAGGCCGAGCCCCATCCCACTGGTCTTCGTGGAAAAATTGGGGTCAAAAGCTCGCTTGAGTGTCTCTTCGGACATGCCAAATCCCGTATCCCGAAGCTTGACGTGGATCATCCCTTCAGCTTCAGCCGCCCGAATCACCACAATCCCCCACCCTTCGATCGCCTGGACCGCATTTCTGAGAAGATTGACAAATGCACGGCGAAGCTCATCTTCGTCCGAATGGAGAAGTGGGAGATTCTTCGGGACATCAATAATAAACCGAATTCGGCTGCGTTCAGAATCGAACAGGGCGACAGCACTCTCGCAAACACGACGAAGATTGACAGGTCCCCATTTTCGGCGCGGCATCGCTCCGAAGCGTGAAAATTCGGTGGCTATGCGCGTAAGTACGTCGATCTGCTCACGAAGCGTCCGAATCACACGGCGAAAGATCGAGTTGAAATTGGGATCCTTTGCCTCATGAGCGTGCTCCAGATGCTGAACGGAGAGTTTCATGGGGGTCAGTGGATTCTTGATCTCATGTGCCACCTGCCGGGCCATTTCCTTCCACGCTAATTCACGCTCCGTCTGTGCCACGATTTCTCGGCTCTTTTCGAGTTCGTGGGTCATTTCGTTGAATGACTGCATCAGCTCCCCAATTTCATCATCCCTCGTGACAGGAATCGAAGTCTGTAATTTGCCGCGAGCGACGCGTTCGGTCGCGTGAATTAACTCCAAAATCGGCGATGCGACTCTTGCGGCAAAGAGCGCTCCAATGCCCAATAGGACTAAGCCGAGAGCGGCAAAGATTCCATACACAAAACTCGTCGTGCGGGCAACTTGGGCATCGATCCGCACTGCCTCATTCATTGTCGCCAGACTCAGTACCGCCAGAAGCTTCGAACCTGTCGTTGAGGTCACCGGCTGATATCCGACTTCATATGTCTCCCTTCCGAGCCGGACGGGTTCAGTGAAGAACGTCCGTTCTCCAAGCGCGACCTCCTCGATGGCGCGCGAACCAAGGGTACTCGCCAATAATGATGATTCATACAACTCTGGACGACTGCTCGCTCGAAGCCGGCCCGCGGGATCAAACACACTGAAATCCCGGCCAATAATCTGTGAGAGATTTTCAACTTCAATTTGTAGGTCACGATTGCGAGTTCCAGATTCGGACGACGAGGGCGCTTCGAACACGCGGGCGATCCGATCCTTAATGACGGAAGCGTCGCGTGCGAGGCGGTCCTGCTCTTCGGATTGCGCCCGCTCGCTGAGCAACGTCCGTGTCACATTGGTCACCACGACGAGTGGCACAAGAGAAATCAGCAATACAATCAAGAAGATACGATCGCGAAAGCGGAGGGTAAACCGAATACGTCGAGTTGCTACTTGTCGGGCCACCAAAAGGACGAGGACAATGAAAGCTCCATAAATGAGACCGATCGCATTCAAACGCAGGGCGAACTCGAGTGTGCGGCTAAAAGTCGGCTCCGGCGTGCTGACGGTGATGATCGCATCGCTCATCGGCACGCGATAAAAGAGCGTCTGAAACCGATCGCCACCGAAGGCTATCGATCGCCAGAAACTCGTAACATGCCGCAAGGCCCGGACCGTCCAAAGTGGAAGTGCTGAAGGCACATCCAGCCAGGGTGCATTTGTGATGCGGCGGGCATTTGGACGATATTCTGCAATGACAAAACTTCCGTCAGCCATCGGATCGGAGACGACCGAGGAGCCGCCACGCACGCCAAACGCAGGAGACGCGATTACTTGGAGTTGAGACGCCGGCTTAACGAGCACTGGAAGATCGCTCCACAGGGCAACTGAAACAAGAAGTCTGGTCCCATGCGAAGCATTTTGCTGCGATGGACCTCCAAGCGTATCGCTGTATCGCAGAACTCCAGCTGCAACGGGGGCGCATGAACTCGTAAGACATGGAACAATCCGAACGGTGGTCTCAGAACCACTATCTCGCGCGGAGGTCAGACGGACTTCAGAATCCAGAATGGGGCCGATGCGTCGCATCTCCGAAGCCGCGCCCAGCGTGGCAAAATGCGAGATCACGGCAGATGGGTGTGCCTCACTAGTCACATTAATGGCCGCCTCCCATGCCGGGTGGGATTTGGCGCCATCGAGCCAAATCAAGAAGGCATATTCTCTCAAAGCGGCGGTATCGCGACCCGACTGTCTCCAATCGTTCAGTCGATCGCGTGCCGCCAACAGAATGCGTGCTGATGCACCCGCTAACTCCGTCGTACTAACTTCCGCATTTTCACGGACCATTCGCTCCGCTACCAGTTTGTCGGCCTCGAGTTGCTTCGAAGCGATGAGCGGACTCATGATCAGCGTGGAGATCGCCAAAATAAAAAGAATGGACCGGCTGGAACGCGGCAGCTTGTATAGAAAGGATGAATCACCTTGGGCTGTGTCGGGCGAAAGGGCGTCGATGGTGATGACAGAAAGACTCACGATAAACGCGAGCGCAGCAAGCGATGAACGGTAGAGAAGACTAATTTCCGAAAGCGAAATGAGATCTCCCGCAAAGACTGCACCCAGCATGAGAACCGCGAGCAAAAGACTACCAAAGATGATGCGCGTAAGAACGGAGAGTCGCCGAGAGAGTAGTGAGATCGCCGAGCGCAGAGCAAACGTCAGAAGCAAAGAAGTGAGGAACAAAAAGGCAACACCAAGACCAAGGAAGGAAAGCAACATCAGGAGCATCCCCGGCGCCGGGAGCACCTGCTTCACTGTCATGTATCGCAATGGACCACCCATGACGATCGCTTCCACGGTCGAGCTCACGCCATCGGCAAGAAGTTGCGAGGCAAAGACGGCAACAGACATAAAGCCGATCAACCCGATAATCTTCCTTGGACCAAGGGATGCAAAATATTTCTGTTTAGATTCATCGCGCACTAATGGTTCGCGCGGCATCCACACAATCCAGAACATGACCGCAGCTGCGGTTGCAAAGACAGATGTGACAAACAGCTCGAACGGATTATGGGCAATACCGTATCCGTAGTCTGATGTGAAATCTGCCGGGTTTCGATATGCAGCACCCACGAGCATACTGAGACCGCCGAGCCGGGCGACAAGAATTCGCACGAGCGTGATCGAGCCGATGACAATAAGCGAGAACCAGACCCGAGCGGATACAGGCCGATCCTCAATCATTCCGTCCGGCCTGGGTATTCCGGAGCGGTCATTGGGAGTCGGCTCGGTTGGTTCTGCGATCGCTACGAGCAACCAAATCAAACACCCAATAAGTACGAGCGTCGTCCCTAGCCTCCATAGCACGTTCAACCAAATCGAGAGATCAGATTGATCGTTTGTCACTCGATTTGCGATTTCCAGATTCCCGACAAAGCTGGCTGGATCACTCGGGTCCGCAAAAAGATCGACTCTGGTCCATTCTGCATTTGAACGCAACCGGCCAGGCACACCGCCGAAATGGACCTGCACTTCGCGATGAGGGGCATCTCGCAGGCCTCCCAAAAACGTCGCGTCCCGCGGACCGCCTACCGGCTCCTTCGTCGCAATGAGTCGTTTCGTCTCAATGTATCCTTCGAGGACACCTTCATGAGAGACAAGTTTGCGGACGGCAGTCAAATATGCATATATTGGCTCGCTCTCGAGGAAGATACCGCGGTCTCGATTTGCAAGTAATGCCTCGCCGGTCAGAAGAGTATCGAACCCAAATGTCACGGAGCGCGAGGTATACCAGGCAAGCAGCCGGCCATCGGCCGAATAGATCGCCGATCCATGATCGGCCACACGATATCCCTCCGACGTGGATACCGTCAGAGCAGAGTCCGGCAGATGAGCGGCATAGACCGAGTCCCGTTGCCGGAGAAGGGCAAATAACTCCTGGGTGGAATGCTGGACCGTGAAATGCTGAATCGCCGGATCTGCCGCAAGACGATCGCGAACGGTGTCGAGCGCTGCGGAGATTGCGCCGAGGCGGCTGCGGCTTGCACTGGCTACTTCGCCAGGTGTCCAGACATCCTGACTTTGATCGAGGCCACCAAGCCGAAGGCCGAACCAGGCGGCCCAACTGAGCGCCGAAAGAATCGCAACGATCCGAACAATTCGTACAAAAAGCCGGGGAGCCGGAGCGAGTTGGTCCTTCAACCTATGCCACGACAACGAACTCATGCCGCGCATGGCGCGCACGAATCGAAGAATCGCCCGAACAACAAGTCGAAAGAACTTCATCGGCTTTATGCAATTTACGAAGCCTTTCGGTCGCGCACCTCCAATTCGCCATTTGCCCCCAAGAAGAGGTGCCCGAAGTTAAAGTAATACTTTAATTCTCTCTTTTGAATTGTCATTTAATGAACGCCCTCTCCCTTCGCGCAAAATCGCCTCTGCTTTCAATGAGCAATGGGTGCCCGTCATCACACAATCAACATACAACATTCCTCACCCCTCGCGCAAGGTGCCCATCAAAGAATTCACGAAGTTTTTTCAGCCAAACCGGACGAGGTCTAACCCGCAATAGCGATTGGGTGCAACTATGACTCAACATCATAGGGTTTTCATCGCCTGATTCCAGAAACCTACCCTGTTCCCTCATGTCCACAGAAGCCCGTGCCCGAATCAAAGTCAACCACTTGCTGGATAACGCCGGTTGGCAGTTCTTCGACACGGCGGAGGGGAAAGCGAACATCGCGCTCGAAGCCTCTGTAAAAATCGATGCCGTCGGCGATGACTTCGAACACACGAAGAACGGCTTCATCGACTACCTTCTGCTCGATAAGCGTGGTGATGCGCTTTGCGTGGTCGAAGCCAAGCGCGAAGAGCGAAACCCACTCGATGGCAAGGAGCAGGCACGCGGTTACGCGAAGGGCAAGAATGCTCGGTACATCATTCTCACGAACGGAAATATCCACTACCTCTGGGATTTGGAAGCAGGAAATCCGCAGATCATTTCCAAGTTTCCCGATCAATCCGACTTCTCGCTAAAGGAGCAGTTCAAACCGGACCGTCACGCGCTCATCCGCGAAGTGGTTGGCGAGGATTACATTGCCATCACCCAGAACCCTCTCTATGCTCAGAATCCTTCGTATCTCGACGAGAAGACGCGGAAAGAATTTATCGAGAGCCAGAAGCTTCGGCTCTTGCGACCCTATCAGATCAAAGCGGTCCAGGCATTACAGGACTCTGTCAAGAAAGGCAACGACCGATTCCTGTTCGAGATGGCGACCGGCACCGGCAAGACACTGACCGCAGCGGCCATCATCAAGCTCTTTCTGCGAACTGGCAACGCAACCAGAGTTCTCTTCCTCGTCGATCGGTTGGAGTTGGAAGATCAGGCGGAGAAGAATTTCAAGGACTATCTCAAGAACGACTACACTACGAAGGTCTGGAAACAGAATCGTGAGGACTGGCGAGATGCCGCAATCGTCGTGACGACCGTGCAGAGCCTGCTCACTCGCTTCCGTGATTTTTCACCGCTCGATTTCGATCTCGTCATTTCGGACGAAGCGCACCGCTCCATCGGAGGCAATGCCCGTGCCGTCTTCGAGCCTTTCGTCGGCTTCAAGCTGGGTTTGACCGCAACACCAAAAGACTACATCAAGAATACCGATACGGAAGCACTTCTCAGAGGCTCACCCGCCGAACTGGAGAAGCGACAGATCCTCGACACCTATAAGACCTTCGGATGCGAGAGCGGCGATCCGACATTCCGATACTCCCTCCTCGATGGCGTCAAAGAGGGCTATCTCGTCAATCCCTATGTGCTCGATGCTCGAACGGAGATCACGACACAATTGCTTTCCGATGAAGGCTATGCGGTTGTCTATGACGCCGATAACGGCGATGAAGTCACGGAGAACTTCGTAAATAGGGACTTTGAGAAGAAATTCTTCAGCGATAAGACCAACCGCGTATTTTGCGAGACCTTCCTGGAACATGCCCTGAAAGATCCGATCACCGGCGAAATCGGAAAGACCATCATGTTTTGCGTGAGCCAGAACCACGCAATGAAAATTACGGAAGTGCTGAATGCGATTGCCGATAAGGCGTGGCCCGGCCGCTACCGGTCCGATTTCGCGTTACAGGTTACCTCGCGCATTACGGGCGCGCAGGGTATGACCAAGCAGTTTGCAAACAATAAGCTCAACGGGGAATCCAAACTCGTAGAAGGATACGAGACATCGAAGACGCGCGTCTGCGTGACGGTTGGAATGATGACGACCGGATACGATTGTCAGGACATTCTGAACCTCTGCCTCATGCGTCCGATCTTCTCGCCAACGGAATTCGTGCAGATGAAAGGCCGCGGCACCCGGAAGTACAATTTCAAGTATGAGGTGAAGCTTGCGAACGGCGAGCGCGATGTGACCACCGAGCCGAAGACCACGTTCCGCCTCTTCGATTTCTTCGGCAATGTCGAGTTCTTCGAGCATAAGTTCGATTACGACGAGCGGCTGAAACTACCGCTGCCGCGCAGCGACCGGCCACCGGAAGGTGAGCCACCGCCGAGGCATCCGGAAGGGTCGTATGTCAGCGAACGGCTCGATCCGCTCAAGGATTTGAAGGAAATTCAGGTTGGACTCGAAGGGCTGAAGCCCGACCGGATGCTCTTCCAGAAGTTCGAGGAGACCGTCAAGAACGATCCGGTGGTCACGGATAACTACATGAGCGGCAATCTTGCCGTCGTCAAGGATTATATTCGAAGGGAGATTTTCGAAAAGCCCGAAGAGTATTTCAATCTCGAAAAAATCCGTAAGGCGTTGGGGCTGGACCGCAAGCCAACGATCGAGGAATTGCTCGATCATGTGTTCCAGAAGAAGGCAATCCCATCGCGAGAAGAATTGCTAGATCTGGAATTGGAAAGCTTCATTCAGGTTGAGAAGCCGGACCCAAAGTATTATGGAGCAATCAACCGCGCGTTCAAAGCCTATCTGACCGATCCCGAAGTGCAGGAGATCATGCGGAACAAGGAATACGGAAGGCTCGCGACAAATCCGATGTTGCGCCTCTCCGATGTCGAAGCATTGAACGGATACCGCGACATTATTCCGCAGTACATCGATACCTATGTATCGCTCAATAATTTTCTGCCAAATGCGTAATCGCATTCCGGGACACCGCCCTTTCAGGGCTTAGGTGTGTTTGGGTTGCGCGACCCAGGGTTCCGGCCTTCGGCCTCCACCCTGGGCTGCGAGTACTCCGCCGCTCCGCGGCTGAATGCTTCGGCCACAACAGCGTCTGGCGAGCTGACCCAGCCCCGAAGGGGCGAAGTACTCGCAGCCCAGGGTGGAGCGAGCCGCACCTATGGTGCGGCGAAGCGGAACCCTGGGTAAGCAGACGTTTAATAGATTTTGAAGCCCTGAAAGGGCGATGTTTTTACCACACACAATCCATGCTGGACTCCGCCACTAAAAATCGAATCGACAAGGCTCGTGATGTCCTGGTCGGAAAGGTCCCCGACCCGAAATCGCAGGTCGAACAGATCACGCTGGCCCTCATCTACAAGTTCATGCACGACATGGACCAGCAAGCCGAGCGGTTGGGCGGCAAAGCCACGTTCTTCGTCGGCAAGTACAAAAAGTATGCGTGGACGAGCGTCTATTCCACCAAGATCGGCGGACACGAACTCATCGGGCTTTATGGGGATGCACTCGCGGAAATGCAGCTCAATCCGAATCTGCCGCCGCTCTTTCGCGACATTTTCAAGAATGCATTCCTGCCATATCGAGACCCCGAAACACTACGCCTGTTTCTTAGCGTCATCAACGAGTTCAGTTACGATCACAGCGAGATGCTGGGAGATGCGTATGAATATCTCCTCTCGGTCCTTGGCTCGCAAGGCGATGCGGGGCAATTCCGAACTCCGCGCCACATTATTGATTTCATCGTGCAGGTGGTCGGGCCGATGAAGACCGATCGCATTCTCGATCCGGCCTGCGGCACCGCCGGGTTCCTCATCGCGGCATTCAAGTATATCCTGAAGACGAATACGAATAAGCGCGAAGGCGATCTGCTCACGACCAAAGACCGCAAAGAGCTTGGAAAGAACCTCGTCGGCTATGACATCTCGCCCGACATGGTCCGTATGTCGCTGGTCAATCTGTATCTGCATGGCTTCGCCGATCCCGCCATTCAAGAGTATGATACTCTCACCAGCGAAGACCGCTGGGACGACAAGGCCGACGTCATCATGGCGAACCCGCCCTTCATGTCGCCGAAAGGCGGCATTCGTCCGCACGGCAAATTCCGTATTGCCGCAAGCCGTAGCGAAGTGCTGTTCGTCGATTACATCCTGGAGCACCTAACGCCGCAAGGCAAGGCCGGTATCATCGTGCCCGAAGGGATTATTTTCCAAAGTGGCAATGCCTATAAAGATTTGCGAAAGTGGCTCGTCGATGAACATTTGCTCTATGCCGTCGTCTCGCTCCCGGCTGGGGTCTTCCAGCCCTATTCCGGAGTCAAGACGAGCATCCTCTTTATCGACAAAGAAATCGCCCGCCGCAGCGAGCATATTCTCTTCGTCAAGATTGGAAACGATGGCTTCGAAATTGGCGCTCAACGAAGGCCCACACCCGAGAAGGACGAATTACCTTCCGCGCTGGAAGTAATCAAAGAGTACAAAACCAAACATGTCATTCCCGCGAAAGCTGGAATCCAGGCCCTCCTCGTCCCGAAAGAGAAAATCACCGCCTCCGGCGATTACAATCTCTCGATGGACCGGTATCGAGATGCGGTAATCACCGGAAACGAAAGATGGCCTCGGTTGAAATTGGAAGAGTTGGTTACGGAGATGAAGTCAGGATTTGCCTCGGGCAATTCTGAAAAAGAGACAGGTGATGTGATTCATCTTCGACCAATGAACATTACGTCGAAAGGAGAACTTACATTTGAGGGTTCAAAATACATTTCAAGGTCAGAAGCGAAACCAGAATACACGCTCAAAGCCGATGACGTGCTATTCAACAACACCAACAGCAAAGAGTTGGTAGGCAAGACGTGCTTGATCGACAAGGATTATGATGCTGTTTACTCTAATCACATGACTAGAATACGGGTTGAGCGTGCTCTCCTATCACCCCGCTTCTTGGCATATGTTCTTCACTATCTTTTTCAATCGGGCTACTTCCTCGCTAAATGCAACAAGTGGGTCGGACAGGCTGGAATAAACTTAAAGAGCCTTGGCGAGACTGAAATCCCCCTTCCGCCGCTCCCCGTGCAGGAGGCGTTGGTGGCCGAGTTAGAGCGCTACCGCAAGATGATCGAAGGCGCCCGCGCCATCCTTGCGAACTACAAGCCCGAAATCGAGATCGATCCGAAGTGGGAGATCGTACAGCTAAGCCAAGTCTGCAAGAAGTTTGATTACGGTATCTCCGAGGCGCTCAACACGGACGGCGTCGGCTACAAGACGTTTAGAATGAATGAGATAGTCAATGGCCGCACGGTTGATAACGGCAGTATGAAGTGCGCCGACATCACACCCCAAGTATTTAAGAAGTATCAGCTCAGGCGCGAGGATATTCTCTTTAATCGCACAAACAGTATTGAACACGTAGGAAGAACCGGCATCTTTGAACTCGATGGTGATTATATCGCAGCATCCTATCTTGTCCGCCTTATTCCCGATAAGTTGAAAGTGGACCCGCACTTCTTGAACTTTCACATGAATCTCGATTGGTGGCAAAAACAATTGAAGACAAAGGCGTCTCGCGCTATCGGTCAAGCAAACATTAGTGCTTCGTTGTTAGCTAAAGAAAGCATCTATCTTCCCCCTCTCGCCGAGCAGCAAACCATCGTCGCGCGCCTCGAACAGGAGCGGGCGGAGATGGAGATGCTGAAGGGGCTTGTTGCGCGGATGGAGGGGAAGATCAAGGCGCGGGTTGCGGGGCTGTGGGGGGAATAGCGGACTTCGCGGAACAACTGACACTTCCGATTTGCTTTGGATGTCAGCACTTTCCACAACATGGTTGCATCCCTTAAACAGTATTTTGGGTTTTCGGAATTTCGCCCGCTTCAGCGCGAGATCGTTGAAGCTGTACTCGCGAAGAGCGATGTCTTCGCGCTGATGCCGACGGGCGCCGGCAAATCACTTTGCTTCCAACTTCCCGCAGCGATGCTGCCCGGCATCACGATCGTCATCAGTCCGCTCATCGCGCTGATGAAGGATCAGGTCGATGCTCTGAATGCGACCGGCATCCCCGCCACGTTCTTGAATAGCTCGCTTGAGGGCCGCGAAATCTCGGACCGGGTTCGTCGATTGCGTGCGGGAGAATACAAGTTACTCTATATTGCGCCAGAGCGATTTCCGGTCCCGGGCTTCCTGGACTTCCTCTCCGAGCTGAATGTCTCGCTATCGGTCGTTGACGAAGCACACTGCATCAGCGAGTGGGGGCACGACTTTCGAGCGGACTACCGCAATCTTCATGTGTTGCGCGAGCGGTTTCCTTCGGCCCCAATCATGGCCGTCACCGCCACGGCGACAAGCCGTGTCGTTACCGACATTCTCGATCAATTGCATTTGCGCGCTGATACGAAGAAGTTCAACGCAAGCTTCGATCGCAAGAACTTGATCTATCAAGTCTGGCCGAAGCGCGGCGCCATGGCCCAACTCGAAGGCTATCTCGCGCACAGAAAGGGTGAATCCGGGATCATCTATTGTTTGAGCCGCGAGGGCACTGAGCGAATGGCGGCTTCGCTCAAAGCGAGAGGACACAAGGCCATGGCCTATCACGCCGGTCTCGATAAGGCCGTCCGTACAAAGGTACAAGAGCTATTTGTTCGTGATAAAGTCGATATTATCTGCGCAACAATCGCGTTTGGCATGGGCATCGATAAGCCGAACGTGCGATTTGTTCTCCATTATGATATTGCCAAAAATATCCCGGCGTACTATCAAGAGACCGGCCGCGCTGGCCGCGATGGGCTTGCGAGCGATTGCATCATGTTCTACGCGCAGGGTGACCGGCAGAAGTATATGCAGTTCTTTGATGACAAATCACCCGAGGAGCGAACGCGCTCGATCGAAGAACTCGACAAACTCGTCGATTTTGCCGAGGTCAATACATGCCGCCGCAAGGCAATGCTCGCATATTTCGGCGAAGCATATCCGGATGCGAATTGTGGCTCGTGTGATAATTGTCTCTCGACCCAGAATGTTGAGACTTTCGATGGCACTCGGCTCGCGCAGATGTTCCTTTCCTGTGTCGTCCGCGTAGGGCAGAATTTTGGCGCGTCGCATATCATCGATGTGCTCAAAGGATCTCGCGGTCAAAAGATTCAGGACTTCCGGCACCATGAACTCTCTACCTATGGCGTCGGCCATGAGCATACCAAGACCGAATGGCGGCATTTCACAAATGAGCTTCGTCGGCAAGGACTCATTATTCAGGATCACGACCATTTCAGCGTAGTGAAGGTGACACCGAAAGGATGGGAAGTCCTTCGAAACAACCGCACAGTAACTCTGAACAGACCCAAAGAACTGGCGCATGAAACGCGCGAAGCCGTAGACCTGCCGGCACTCAACCGCGCACTCTTCGAAGACTTGCGCAGACTCCGGCATAGCCTGGCGGAGCAACAGAACATTCCGCCCTATGTCATCTTCAATGACTATACGCTTAAAGAGATCGCTGCTCGCGTGCCAAATGATGGTGGTGAATTCCGGACGATATCCGGCATCGGCGAAACAAAGTCGCGCCAATACGGCATCCCGTTCCTGGCGTGTATTCGGAAATTTCGCGAGAGCAATCCAAGTCTTACACGACTCGGCGTGGTATCCCATGCACCGCGTGAGCCCAAAGGTGGTGATAGTGCGTATGAAACGCTCCGGTTCTTCAAACAAGGCCTGAATCTGAGAGGTATTTCTGACATGCGTTCGCTCGCTGTCAGTACGATTGCCGGACATCTTGCATCCCTATTGCAGAACGGAGACATCACATCGCTCACGGGACTTGTGGAGGACCGGAAGATTGCTCCCATCCGCGAGGCGTTCAAACAACTTGGTGTCGCAACACTAACGGTAGTAAAAGAGCATCTCGGCGAGGGCTACTCTTTCGAGGAAATCCGTTTCGTGCGAGCGTTCGATGAGGGTCAGCAGCAACGCAGACCGGTTGGCAAGGCAAACATCGCTGCACTCGCGCTCCTTTGCATCTCCTTGCTGCTTGGCGCGATTGGTTGCGGGCGCACTGAGCAATCCACATCGGGTAAGACTCACATCAAGCTCGTCCACTTCAATCTCGATCAGCAGGAATTGTGGAAACAAGATGTTGCCGTTCCGTTTATGAAGGCGCATCCCGCTATTGATGTCGAGATCGAAGCGATTCCGTATGGACTGTACACGACCAAGATCGAATCAGCAGCGGCAAGTGGTATGGCGCTCGGCGATGTTGTGCTCATTGACGATTGGTATGGGCAGGAGCTCTTCAAACGCAACTACACAATTCCGCTCGATACATTCTTTCACCGCGATCTGCATGACTCTGACTTCTTCACGCAGTTTTTTACTGTCTGGCACAACGGCGGCATTCCATCGGCGCCGCTGATGGCAATGCCGGCTTCGGGCGGTGTCACAGCGCTCTTTTATAATAAGGACCTCTTCGATAAGGCCCGCGTGAAATATCCGGATTCCACATGGACGTACGCAACCATGCTGGACGCCGCACGCAGACTGACCAACAATTCCGCGGATCCCGGCTCGAAGACCTGGGGCCTCTTGCTCGATGATGGTCTCTTTACAGGCATAGACACGTACATTTATTCCAATGGCGGCAAGATTCTCTCCGACGATCGGACGCACGGTGCAATGTCCGAGCCAGCGACGATTGCCGCGGTCCAATCCTACGTCGATTTGATTCAGAAGGAGCACGTTGCCCCGCCGCCGGATCCATCACAGGCCTTAGGCCAGCGATTCTTACAAGGCCACGCGGCAATGATGCTGATGATCGACTTTGCCAAGACCGAGTTTGCTCACGCGACGTTCAAATGGGATGTGGCGGCTCCACCGAAAGGCACTGTCGGCTTGCTTGACCGCCAGAACGGACAAGCGTTCGGCATCGCAAGACAGTGCGAGCATCCTGATTCCGCCTGGGAGCTGATCAAGTGGATTGTGACTTTGCCCACCACGAAGGGCGTCAATGAGCTACATCGCTCGGCCATGCCGCTCTATAAACCCCTCGCATACTCGTCAGAATATTTGGAAGGCGACCCAAAGTGCAATCGTCGCGCTCTGCTGGCAATTAATACGAGTGGTCATGTATTCACGCTGATCACACCTGGGTGGCAGGAGTGGCGCGACCATGGGTTCGATCCTCACATGCAAGACATGATGGCCGGCCGCGAATCGGTTATTGAAGGTTGCAAGGCCATCGATGAGAAGATCAATGAAGTCCTTGCGCGCAACAAATAATGGGATGATCGGCCCTTCCAGTCAAAAGCCGCTACGATCCAGCCTTACAGATCGGCGGAAGCGAAGTGGCAGTTCCATCGCCTATTGGTATCTTGCTCCAATTTTGATCGGCCTCATGGTCTTCACCATTGGGCCTGTCATCGCTTCCCTCGGTCTCTCGCTGACGCATTATGAGATCGGCCTTGCGCCGAAACTCATTGGCTTGGCAAACTATCAGAGTCTACTCTCGTCGCAACTCTTCTGGCAGGTCGCGGAGCAAACATTCTATTATGCCTTGCTGTACGTCCCTGTCAGTATCGGAGTTTCTCTCGCGCTGGCCTCGCTCATCGAGAAGAAGACGCGAGGCATCGCACTATTCCGAACGATCTATTTCCTGCCTGTGGTAACCTCGACAGTCGCCGCGGCAATTATTTGGTCATGGCTCTACAATGGTGACGTGGGTTTGCTGAACTATCTTCTCTCACTGCTCGGCATTTCCGGCCCACAATGGCTTCGCGATCCACATTGGGCCATGCCGGCCATTGCGCTTATGAGCGTCTGGAAAAATGCGGGTTACAACATGATGATCCTGCTCGCAGGACTTGCGCAAGTGCCTTCCGACTATCACGAGGCCGCCCGTTTAGATGGCGCCGGCGCGTTCCGCCGCTTCCGAACGATCACGCTCCCACTACTTTCGCCAGTACTCTTCTTTGTACTCATCGTTACAACAATCGGCGCGTTTCAGGTCTTCGAACAAACGTATGTGATGACGAATGGTGGGCCGGGCACGTCAACCCTGACACTTAGTTATTATATCTGGCAGACGGCGTTCGAATTCTTTGATCTTGGTCGCGCCGCCGCGCTTGGCTATCTCTTCTTTCTGATTGTACTGGTCTTCACCTTCCTCCAATTCCGAGCAAGAAAGAGGTGGGTGTTCCGGCCATGAAGCTGCTTCGATACATCTTGCTCGGCCTTACCGGCGTGCTTATTCTCGCGCCATTCCTCTGGATGATCGCGACTTCGCTTGAGACTCCAGAGACCCTCACGGTCTTTCCGCCCCGACTGCTCCCCGCCCCGCCACGTTTTTCGAATTACTCCGACGTCTTTCAACGATTACCAATCGGACAGTTCTTCTACAACTCAGTCAAGATATCGGTCCTTGGCACGATTGGCGAACTCTTCGCCGCTTCACTCGCCGCATTCGCGTTTGCGCGAATGGAATTCCGAGGCAAAAATTGGTTGTTTGCAATCGTCATCTCGACAATGATGATTCCATTTCAGGTTACGATGGTCCCGGTCTACATTATCATGCGGTATTTGGGCTGGCTCGATTCGCACGCTTCACTCATTATTCCGCATTTCTTCGGCGGCGCGTTTGCAACGGGCGCATTCGGCGTCTTTTTGCTGCGTCAATTCTTCGAATCGATACCAAAAGAATTAGAGGATGCTTCGCGGATCGATGGCGCCAGCCGATTTCGATTCTTTCTGACCATTCTGCTTCCGCTTTCGAAGCCCGCGCTTGCTGTCCTCGGGCTATTCGTTTTTATGGGAATATGGAATGACTTGCTGAGTCCGGTCCTCTTCCTTTCATCTGAAGACAAAATGCCTCTGACATTCGGCCTGGCAGTGCTCCAAACCGTCCAGCATAATTTCCGCTTCGATCTACTGATGGCTGGCACGCTCATCGCTGTGGTGCCGATCATTTTACTTTACATTTTCACGCAGCGGTTTGTCTCGGAGGCATTTCTGCGGTCAGGAGTAAAAGGATAATGGAAGAGACGGGATATCGAGTCGAGCGCGCACTTTTGCGCCATGTTCGCGTGCCGATGCGCGAGCCGTTTCGAATTTCGAACGGAATCGTCTCTGAAAAAGAAAGCATCGTTCTCGAGCTTCATTCTGGTGGCTTCATTGGCTATGGTGAAGCATCGCCAATGAGTGGATCGTTTTATTCGAGCGAAACGCCAGAGACAACGTGGAATGCCCTCGCAAATGACCTCATTCCCGATCTTTTCACTCGCACGATCCGAAACCCGGTCGAGTACGCGGAATTACTGAGCGCGTATACGCAAGAACCATTCGCACGCGCGGGTATCGAGGGGGCGGTGTGGCATCTGCAGGCTGCAAAGCTCGGCACAACGATTCGCGAGTTGCTCGGCGCACCTCGCGCTGAAATCCTGTCGGGGCTTGCCGTTGGTATCTGCGATACAATCGATGAGCTTCTCGATCGAATTGCTCTCTATCTGAAGGATGGCTATCAACGGGTCAAGATCAAGATCATGCCGGGATGGGACATTGTGCCACTCACCGCAATACGCAGCCGATTTGGGGATATTCCTTTGATGGTCGACGCGAATGCCGCGTATGATCTCGAAACGCACCGTAACATTCTTCTCTCGCTCGACCGCTTTGGGCTGATGATGCTCGAACAACCGCTCGCTGCCAATGCGCTAAACGATATGGCTGAACTGGCGCTCGCAATGAAGACTCCGATTTGCGTGGATGAATCGGCGGACTCGATGATTGCTCTCGAAGAGATCATTCGCTTAGCGGCGGCTTCTATTGTCAACATCAAAGTTCAGCGAGTCGGAGGACTGTGGAACGCCACCCGTATACTCGCCCGTGCTCGCGAAGCTGGCCTCGGCTGTTGGCTTGGAACAATGCCTGAGCTTGGCATCGCGAGCGCGCAGGCACTTGCGATTGCTTCTTTGCCCGGATTTGTTTATCCTACGGACATCGAAGCGAGCGAACGATGGTTCACCGATGACATTCTCGATCCTCCGATTTCAATTTCAGATCGAGGGGCAATTGTTTTTCCGGATCGCGGACTTCTGGAGAACGAACCTCAGGAACATGGACCCATTGAATATGAAGTTGATACTTTGAAGCTCGAGCGATATACTATCCGGAAGCAAGAATTCTAAATCGAGGTGACGTGGCCAGGCCACGCAATTACCGATGAGCTTATGAACATGACAGATATTCGAGGTAGCCTGCGCCATAAGCTAATCCCGGCGCTGCCCGTACCTTTCACCGAAGAGCGAATCATCCATCATGACTCGCATGCCCGCATGGCCGATTACATGTCGGAGATGCCGGTGGCCGGCGTTGCGGTCTGGGCGCATACAGGACGCGGCCTCTACCTGACGGAGCAGGAGCGCGAGAACGTGCTCACGCACTGGCGAGAATCGCTGCCTAAGGGCATTATCATTGCCGGAGCCGGTTGCTCGGCAGAGTCAAATGGCAATCATGTCTTTGGTGATGACGCTTATATGTTTCGGGCTCGGAATATGGCGTTGCACGCTAAAGAATTGGGTGCCGATGCCATCTTGTGTTATCCGCCCGTTCGCTTCCGAGAAATGCCAATGCCTCAGCAGGAAGAAGCGATCGTCGCGTATCATCGCGAAATTGCTCAGGCAGGCTTGCCGATTATTCTATTCTATTTGTATGAAGCCGCAGGTGGTATCTCATATTCTCCCCGGGTCTTGCGCGAGCTTTTCAAATTGCCCGATGTGATCGGAATCAAGATGGCAACGCTCGATTCGGTCATGACATTTCAGGCTGTGGCCGGTCAACTGAAATCAGAATATCCGAATCAACTGCTGATTACCGGCGAGGACCGCTTTCTCGGTTATTCTCTCATGATGGGCGCGGATGCAGCGCTTGTCGGCATGGGCGGCGCACTCGCGATGCTACAATCCGACATGATGAAAGCCTATTACATGGAGGATACTCAGAATTTTCTCTATCGTTCGGGATGGGTCGACCGCTTTGCGATGGCAACGTTTTCGTCGCCCATTGAAGGCTATATCAGCCGGATGCTCTATACGCTTTCGTGGCTCGATCTCGTTAGCCGAGAGGCCACACACGACCCATGGGGACCTGAACTCAGCGACCCAGAAATCGATCTTGTCGGAGATTTCATGGCCTCACTTCCGATAGAGCTGAAGCGGTGATGGACTGGCGATCCCGAATCGCGGAGGATTACCTTCGCTTTGCGAGCGGACTTCCTTGTCCGCTCGAAGATTATATCCTTGATACCTACCACCTCTCACTCGCCAGTGAATATGCTAGACTCCCGATAAAGAACCCATTTGGCAAAGCCTCTGGGCAGCTTTCGCTCAATGCAAACCAAGTTGCGCGGGATGCAGAAGCTGGACTTGGATTTGTCGTACTAAAGACACTGATTGCGCAAGATGAACTCGGTGGGCAATCCATGAAGGCCTGGGCAATTCCGGCGACAAAAATGACGGTCGAGGAAATCATTGGAACGCGCAGTGGGGTGCGTGGCGAACGCGGTTGGACCGTGACCTGGAAAGGCCGAGGTTGGAGTGATACGTTCGAAGCCTATCTCACCTTCTTTGGCGAATCACTTGAGATTGGATCACCGAGTACAATGCTCGTCGTTCCGTCGGTCAAATATCATCTTCCGAAACCGGGCGAGTCCGAATGGCGGGTCAAAGAGTACGAATATACGACTTCACGGCTATTTGATGTATGGCGCAACCATCATGGCGGCAAATTGCCTATGCCGATCGAGAAGGACTTTTCACCAACGCTCGCCGGCGATCAAAGTTTTTCAAGTCAACGGGAGACGATTCTCCGGTGGCTTCATGCGGTGCCACGAATCGTACACGAGACTTCTCATGGAACTGAGATTCGGCTCGGCATGAAGCTCTTCAATGCCTCGCAGAACAGAGGCGATGAAATCGATGATTTTCAAGTCGAAATGCTGGCGACTTGTGAAGCGGCACATGGTTTATCTCGCGCGGACTTCCTGATTTACGGCAACCGGCTCTTCGATCCGAACAAGAGCTACGAAAGTACTACTGGCGTCGCTTACGGCGGTCCCGATCTCAGCGATCGTAATCTGAGTGTGCTCTCGAAGAGTCATCTCACCGCGCCACTTTCCGCGACAGGTAACATTATTACTGGCAAGATTGCATTCGAATATCTGCGGCGGGGCGCAACGACCTTTCAGATGCATACACTCTTTCAACTGCCAGATTCTGAGTTTGACATGCGGGGAACATCGCCGCAAATGCGCACACGAACAGCGCGCGCAATGCATCGCCTTCTCTTCCACCCGCAAGATGGGTTTCTTACTGCACTCTCAGAGGCGAAGGAAAAGTGGAATTGGCCAGACGAATTGAGCATCCCTGGCATCGCCAAGATCCTCTCACGTCCGTCTTGATTTAAGCGCAAGAAGAGGATTTCCAATTCATGAGACATCCGAACCTAGCGTTAACGCAAATTCAAAGATCAGAATATCGATTTCCATCGTTCATTGTTTTTTTCTACATATCTTTGTAGGGAGCGGCGCATGACTGCTCATTTTCTATAATGCGCGCCTAAGGACAAATTATGGGATACGAACTTGCCGAGATGGATCCTGTTACCATGACAAAGCCACAATTTGCTCAACGACCATCCGCCATCTCCACGATGGCTCGCGGACTGATCGGCTCGGAAATACTGAAGATTGCGGCTGACATTCGCACGATGGTCGCCGAGGGTCACGCCATCTGCAATCTCACCGTCGGGGATTTCAATCCGGCATATTTTCCAATTCCTACGGAGCTCCGCGCCTCGATCCAAGGTATGCTCGATGCGGGCGAAACGAACTATCCTCCTTCGGATGGGATGATGCAGCTTCGCCGCGCGGTGAAGTCATTTTACGAGCGCCGGCTAGGTCTCGATTACCCGATTGAATCCTTCATTATCACCAGCGGCGCACGGCCAGCGATCTATGCAACGTATAATGCATTGATCGAGGAAGGCGACAAAGTTGTCTATCCAATTCCCTCCTGGAACAACAATCACTATACCCACTTGAGCCGCGCAACATACCAGACAGCAATCTGTCGCGCGGAGGATGCGTTTCTGCCTACCCGCGACATACTCGAGGGAACACTCACTGACGCGAAGATGCTTTCGCTTTGTTCGCCACTGAATCCAACCGGGACAGCATTCACACGCGAAGCGTTGGAGGGAATCTGCGATCTGGTGATCGAAGAAAACGCGTCGCGCGAGTCCCATGAGCGCCCGCTATTCATTATGTACGATCAGGTCTATTGGATGTTGACCTTCGGTGATACCGTACACTATAATCCCGTTTCACTCCGGCCAGAACTTGCATCAAATACGATTTTCGTGGATGGCATTAGCAAGGCCTTCGCAGCAACTGGCGTTCGGGTTGGGTGGTGTGTCGCCCCTCCAGACATCGCGGGGGCCATGTCGAATATTCTGGGACATATTGGTGCATGGGCTCCTCGCGCCGAGCAACTTGCAACAGCAGCATTATTACTGGATGAGGATGCGATCCAGACATATCACTCACTGATGATTCGCGAGATCGAGGTCCGACTCGATGCGCTCTATGATGGTTTAACGGCAATGCAGCGTAGCGGACTTCCGGTCGATGCGATCACTCCTATGGGCGCAATCTATCTTACTGCCCGTTTCGACTTGATCGGCCGCCGCACACCAAGTGGCAAGACGTTAGCCACCAATGAAGATATCCGAAAATACTTGCTCGAATCGGCACGACTGGCTGTTGTGCCCTTCCAGGCGTTCGGCTCTCAGGAGAATACCGGCTGGTTCCGACTCTCCGTCGGAGCCGTATCAATGGACGAGATAGAGACGATGTTACCGAGATTGCGTGACTCGCTCGAAGCACTTTGAGCGTGAGTCAACTTTTGGTGTAACCTCGAAGCTTTTACGACATGCTTAAAGACTTTGGATGGATTTGATCGTATCCGTGCCTAAATCCATGCAGATTACTGGACGGTTATGCTTACGAAGCGTTTCAGCATCGCCGATTGCTTGCGCGCGAATAAGCGTCCCGAAACTATAGGGTTTACCAGGAATCGGAAGGTCAACGTGGGGTGTGTCGACAAATTGGATGAACGTACCTGTGGGCGGCCCGCCTTTGTGTAACTGTCCGGTCGAGTGAAGAAAACGCGGACCAAATCCGACGGTCACTGGAATGTGATACCGCACTGATAACTGCTCGCGCAAAGCTTGCAGCGCGGCGTTCGATGCCGGATCGCGATGCACGTATGCCATAATCGCGATATACCCGTCTTCTTTAACCTCTTTGTCCAAAAATGCCTGAAGCATCTGTTTATCAGGCTGTTGGAGATTAGGAAATACGAGCGGAGACTTCCCATCCCAGTTCGAAAGCACTTCGTTCGTCTTGGCTTTAGCTTCCGCGACATTTGGCTCGTCAAATGGATTGATACCCAGGATGGACCCGGCAACGGCCGTCGCGAACTCCCACCGGAAGAATTCGGCGCCGAGACCAGCTTGCTCCATACGATGCAGCTCCAGATGATTCGGATCGCTCCGCTCATCTGCGCTCACCCCTTCTTGACCGAATGTCAGATGGACATAAAGCCGATGTGGTTCGCCTTCCTCGCGCGCGCGCGCAGTCTCACCTTCGACCGGTAAGATTCCTTTACCCATTTTGCCCGTACTTTCGGCGATGAGTTGCTCGGCCCATGCACCAAACGACGAGAATTCGGGATCCGTAACGATTGTAAGCTTGTCCCGCCCATGCAGCGCACCATCGCCCATGAATACCCCGAGCAAAAGAGCGGGGATCACTTCATCTTCTGCTCGACTCAGACTTGCTGCTGACGCAGCAAGCGATAGGACTTCTGAAATGTCGACTCCAATAAGTGCGGCCGGTACCATGCCAAAATAGGAAAGGGCCGAATAGCGACCGCCAATGTCTGGCGGATTTTGGAAAGTATGCCGGAAACGGCGTTCACTTGCCAGTTTTGCAAGCGGTGTTCCTGGGTCCGTTATCGCTGCAAAGTGCCTTGAGCGATCGTCAGTGATGCCTGAGAGTCTTTCCCAAAAATAGTCATAATAGCATTGCGGCTCAAGCGTTGTACCGGACTTGCTTGCAACAATGAAAAGTGTCTTCGCCAAATCACACGCCAACTCAGTCGCAAGGATCTGGTCGGGATGAGTGCTATCGAGCACCAATAGTTGCGGATAACCCGCCTTTGTGCCAAATGTATCTCGAAGAACCTCGACGCACAAGCTACTACCACCCATGCCAAGGACGACTACATGCGTGAACCCTTCCTGGCGGACACCTTCCGCAAACTCCAAAATCTCATCCAGATGCTGGATCGACCAATCCGGCACGCGGAGCCAGCCAAGCCTGCCACGAATCGCCTCGGCCTGTGAGGCATCACTCCCTGATGCGTTCTCGCGACGATGGAAATCACTACTGGCCCATACTGTAGTATCTTCTTCCCAAATGCGATGAGCCAAATTTGAGGCAATAGCCTTATCCAGAGCCGCCTGAAGGGAAGGTGATACGATCGTAGCCGATTCGCCTATAAACTTGGAGATCTTCACGGTTATGCTGCCTGTTCTATTTCGTGACGTTTTGCGTCAAGCTTCTGCGCAAGCACTCCGAACGACTCGGAAAATTTCTTCACCCCTTCGACCTGCAATTCACTGGCGACCCGCTCCATGTCAATGCCCAGCAATCCAAGACGCTCGACCGTCTTGTGCGCTTCAGCAACATTGGTCGCCAATGTATTCGACACCGCACCGTGATCCCCAAATGCCTGGATGGTCTCGTCGGGCACTGTCGTCACCGTTTCGGGACCAATAAGCGGTTCGATGTACATAATATCGCTATACTTTGGATTCTTGGTACTTACCGAGGCCCATAAGCATCGTTGCGGCTGCGCCCCGGCAATTGTCAGGTCCGCGAATTCAGGCCCTTTGAAGATCGAAAGATATCGCTCATAGGCCAGTTTGGCATTGGCAACTGCGGCCAAACCCAGCAGCTTGCGCATTTCATTGCCCTCGCCATTCATCGCTGCTATCTTCGTTTCGAGTTTCTTATCCACGTTGGTATCGACGCGCGAAAGAAAAAAGCTGGCCACGCTCGCAATTTTTGTCACGTCTTTGCCATTCGCCAGTCGATCGCGAAGCGCAGCAAGATATGCATGAGCGACTTCGGTGTAATTTTCGATGCCGAAGAGAAGCGTGATATTGATGTTGATACCTTCGGCGAGGCATTGCCGAATAGCTGGAATGCACTCTGGTGTCCCGGGAATCTTAATCATGACATTTGGCCGATCAACAGTCTTCCAAAGTCTCCGGGCAGCTTCAACAGATGCATCGGCTTCCGCTGCAATGCGGGGATCGACCTCGATCGAAACGAAGCCATCGAGTCCGTTTGTGCGATCGAAAACAGGGCGCATAATGTCGGCAGCTGCACGAACGTCATCGGTCGTGAGCCGTTCATAGATCGCATCGGTCGAAAGACCCTCGCGGATGCAGGACTGAATATCGTCATCATAGATCTCACTCGACGAGATCGCTTTCTCGAAGATCGTGGGGTTGGAAGTGATGCCGCGAAGACCGACATCCTCGATCATGCGCGCGATCGTACCATTTTGGATGAATTCGCGGCTCAGGTTATCATACCACAGGCTCTGACCGATCTGCTCTACTTGTTTCCAGCGATTTGGCATGTGTTCAAATTAAGGTGACGTGTGAGGAACGGCGTCCCAGCCAGTAAGGCTCCGGTTGATCTACAACAAAAAACAAGCCCCCGCGTTTGGCGGGGGCTTGATCACAATACCTTATTGTAGACTTATTTTCCTACAATCAACGTCGATGAATGAACGAACCGCCCAGATGAGAGCCGCACGATATAGGTTCCGCTGGGTAGCTGCGAGCCGTCGAACGTTGCGATATGATCGCCGGCGGCCATCGAGGGATTGCGCAGAATCGTCGAGACCCTTCTTCCCAATAGATCATAAAGTTCGATGGTTACCGGCATCCCGTCGCCATCGGTCCCATATTCGATGTTCGTGCTGCCCGTTGTTGGATTAGGCGACACACTCTTGATCCAAGGCTCGGGTGGCAATCCAGCTAAGGCCCTGCGGAGTGTCTTATCGCCACAAAGATCATTACCCTGGAAGTTACCTGGGATATTATCAGGTGTGACCCAGCAGACTGTATTTCCCAAACTATCAAGGAATGCGACATCGTGCACCTCGATTGGTGTTGCCGTCGAGTCGCTGATGACATACAGGAAGTTTGCCATCGCCACAGTGTCGAGCGTTGTTATTCTCGACGTGGACATTTGCTTGACTGTCAGAAGATCGTATAGAGTATCGGTTGGATCCTTGGTCAGCTGCGGGAGCGTGGATGAACCCGTGAGTCCTCCCAACGCATTTACCTGCTCAAGCGTCAGCACATCGCGGAGGAAGCGCAATGAATAGGTCACACCAAACACCTTTGCCTTCGAATCGAAGGGTTGTTTCAAGCGAATCGGTACAGAAATCGTCTTACCCGCTGTGGCGGTGTAGAGCGTATCCACATCATTGCGCCTCGCGGTGACTGCATTTGCGAAATGCAGACCAGTCCCGGAGAGCTTCCTCATGATAACAGTATCCCGAGATGTCGGCGATGAAATGTTTAGAGTATACACTACCCATGCACTGTCCGATACGTCTGCGCCCGGTGTGAACTTAATCTTAAAGTTCATGCTGGCCCCGGTATCCAAGGGTACCCCTAATTCTTCCGATCGCGAACCGTTACTGAATGAATACTGATTCGCACCGGTAGTACCAAGCGTATCAATGATCTGCACCTTTTCCAGGATCGCATTCTGCGTGCCTGTGTTTTGAAGCGTGATCACCGCGGAATCGCCTTGACATACAAAGATGTCCCCAAAATCGTGGGCCGTAGCGGGGAAGCTAGGATATGATGACGACACCTTCAGAGCGGCCGTTTTGGAAGGTGTGCATGAAGCAGAGCTTACCGCGAGCAACGTTGCGGTGGTAGTACCTGGCGGTGCATTTCCACTTATCGTGACCTGAACGCTGTCAAGTGGCTTGACTATTTGTCCAGGACTAAAGCCGCTAAGGGTAAAGCCGCCGTCCACCGTCATATTACTCAGGACAAGGTCTGTATCGCCGTCGTTATGAATCCAGAATGTTGTTGAGATCGGGTCATTTTGTCCGACCATTCCAAAATCATACGAAGTCGGCGTGATCCGAAGCGTTGAATGCCGGACCGTAGCAGACAGCAGAATAATACGCTGGAGCGTAGTGTCATTGTCACTGCCGTAGGCAACAAGCGTTGCATTCCGTTGTGCGTAGCCCTTGGACAAATCCGGCTTGAATTGGACGTCGACCCAGTCGGTCTGTCCCGGTTGCAGACCCCATGATGGAGGAGGAACGGCGCCCTTCTGCGCATTGACAATGGTGAATTCCGCCGCATCCGCCCCTTCCACATCAACCTTCGTTACGCTAATGCTGGAACCTGTTGATGCCGGCGCGGAATTTAACAGATTAACCCGGACGACCTCCGGATCGCACTGCACCGTGTAGGATTGCGTTGGCCGATCCCATTCGAGACCTGGCTGTCTGCCAAATCCGAGCAACGAGGAAGTATCTTTGATCGAATGTTGGTATGGCGCAAGCAAATTCGTGCCCCAATCCTGCCGGCCAGAGATGGGGCCCGTTGTATCTGGATGGAAGCAGAAATTAAGCGTCACGGACTTTCCGGCCTGAATAGTGACCGGCAAGCGGCTCACATCTTCGAACGAGAACTCCTTCGAGTTATTCAGGAGCCAGTTCTTGTTGATGACAAGGGGAAGCTTACCCGGATTGGTAATGGTCACCGGTTTGCAGACTGTATCTCCGACGAGCACATTTCCAAAGTTGACGTCATCGGCAATAATTTGTGGAATAACTCCAGCACCCTGCAGCGGGTATTTGAATGGGATACATCCCACCGTCAACATTAAGGTGTCGGAAGAAGCTAAGGTATCAGTCGGACTAAAGCAAATATGGAGAGCAAGCGTATCCTTTGGATGTAGGGTAACGTTACTGGGCTTTGGCGAGAGTGTGAATTTGCCAAGTGTATCAACACCCATGATTTGTGCGCTCGTAAGCACAAGATCACTGTCCTGTTGGTTTATCAGCAAGAGATCCCGGCACGAATCGATTGACCCATTCAGCGTGGCCCAAACGGGACTAAGGTCGAGCGGAGCGCTCGGAGTCTCGAGGAGACGGGGAGCGGTATACGAATACTGATACACCGTATCGTTACCTGCCTTATCTGTGGTCCAAACGGCGGCATAGGCATCCTTGCTTCCATCGATGAGCGTCAGGTCAAAGTATGCTACGCTATCGCCTGGCATGAATGGATGCGCGGGGTCAATCTGAAACGCATAATTATAGGAGGCGTGCGACCATCTCGAATCGTTCGAGTCGGTAATCATCGCGATGTCCGCGATCCTGGTATCCTCAAAGCTGAACGCCGGAATATGGCGAGGTTCCGTAAGTTTTACCTGGAAGTTGCCGCATTGCATGTGGGGATCCTGCAACGGCGGTAAGGTGTCAGGTGAAATTACTCCAAGTGCCATACCAGCAGGGTGCCCATAACTTTCGAACACATCCCATCCATACAAGTAACATCCGAATGGCGCTCCGCAAGTTGCGACGTATGTTGTCGATGTATTCGCGAACTGAATTCTGCGAGCAGCCATCGGTGGATTCGTCCCAGGAATCGGGAGTTGCCCCGCGTAGGTATATGTGCTGATCGGTTTTCCGTTCAGCATGATCTTCAAAATAGAGTCTTCTCGGCAAATGAATGTCCCGAAGTGCAGGAAGCCGGTTGCCCCAGAACGATCGGGGGTCCGAAAAATCATCTTCTTTTGAAACTGGGCTTTCGGCGTCAGAACAATAGAAAACGGATCGGATGAACCGGGATCACCAAGGTATCCCTGACTGTATGCCATCTGCACCGCGAGGAATTTCTTTCCATTCTGCTCCTTGAACACCGTCGGATCGACGATCTGATCGAAGTCATAATAGTCTCCGGCTTTGGAGAGGATGCCTTGTGGGGCGCCATTGATGCTCGTCGCGGTGACAACCTCGCCATCTTCGCCAGCGATTACACGGACCAAATCGCCGCAAACATTTCGAGTCGCGGTCGGCATGTCGTAATATTCGGAGCCCCAAACACTGACAGGCGGGATCATTTCAAAAATTTCGTCCTTGGAGCCATTTTGGTCGGCCAGTTCACCGATTGGGATCGAGCAAAGTTGATGACCCGAAATCAAAGCGATCGGCTTCGTACTGACGATATGTGTTCCGGTAATGTCCTCATCACCATAACCCAGCCCAGTGGACTGCACCAGATAAGTTTGCCCACGTTGTAGTGTCACGTTCCAAACGTCTCCTTTGAAATGAAGAGTCTTCGTGGCGGCAGCGTCTTCGCGGGTATCGGTCTTCACCGGCCCGATCGTAACGACGTTGTTATCATAAGGGGAGATGATTAGAAACTGTCCGGCCAGCGGATTGGATGGACCCAGCGTGTAATGATCGTCATAGTAACATGAGGGGTAATACTCGGTGCCTAAGGCCGGTGTCGGCAGCCCAAGATAACTATCCGTCGATGAGGTGTTAGCACCTGTATACTGATAACCATAGATCACAATTGGCTTTGCAGAATACACATGGATGGCCCGGTACGCAATCACCTCGGCTGGATTAAGAGTCTCCCAACTTGCCTCACTTGTTGGTGCAACTGTCCAGACCGAATTTGCGAGCATCTTCGTATGATAGTGTTCGCTCGGGTTTTGATTGCCACCAAACACATCTATCCAAACTTCATTATCGGTACCGGATCCAATGTACATCGTCACGCCCTGAGGCGGGCAGCAACCCAAAGAGAAGGAATTTGGCATAAATCCGAGCCAAAAGTCTGTTCCGAGCGATGTTTGCCCCTTTTGAGCTGAACTTATACTTGGCCAGACTATCGCAGCGCACAGCAGGATAGCAAAAATTGGTTTGACAGACCAGAATCGTGACATATTTCTCCCCAAAGGTAATTGTTAACAGCAAGCAAAATACTGCGCGCCGGTAGGTAATACGCACCGAATTGGACCGGCTGCGCCGGCCCAATTCTAACGCTCAGGACGGGTGAAGTAACTGGCGAAGTTACACTTCACTCGCTTCCGAAGACTTAACCGCGGATGAAATAGCGGAATGCAATACCGCCAAAGGCAGAGGACGCGCGCCAGTTACGCGAATTCTCGACCTTTGTGATTGGAAAATCGTAGCCAACGATTGGGGTCCCAATCCACTCTTGCGAGAATGGGATGTCATAGGTCGCGGCAGCGCGAAGTGCGATGCGAAGTGCATTCGCAGAAACGCCATTCTGTGACCGTGTGCCATCCGACTGCATTGTAAATCCTTGCACATCAACTGTCTGCGTGACTGTTGATGTCGAGGTCGGGTTGGAACTCACACCGCTCGAAGCGGTCACCGTGACGGTCTTATCGAACTTCGCCGACATCTTAATGCCAACAGCCGGACCGACCTGGATGCCAGGGCCGACCGGAGACGGTCCCGGTGTAAAGTTGTATTTGTATCCTACAAATAGGTCGAGATAGCCCAGGTTCGCATCGAGTGACGTGTTCACTGTGCCATCGGCTGTCACGCCATTTTTCTTCGTCGGCGTCGTCTGTTGCGCGGCGCTGAGCGAAGTGAACTTGGATGACTTGGAATCATAGAGGACTTCAGCCACGATGAAGTTCTGCAATTCCTGCGCATTGCCGAGTGGATACTCGAAGGAGAGTCCACCCCACGGCGCAACGTCCGAACCGTTCTGCGCCTGGAAGCACGACGGCTCCGAGTTCAGAATCGGAAAGGCATCGGAGGAGTATGCAACCAGATTGATACCACCGACTGGACCGATCAGGAATCCGGTCTGAACCGTCGGGACGATAACGCTCTGGGCATCAACACGGCCAGCCAGAACAACAAAGGCGCAAGCCGAAAGAAGTAGGAAGAGACGAGTTCTCATAGCGTCGAATGTCAAAAGTTTAATAAAAGCCAATTCTAAAAACCGGAAAGAATGAAGTCGAGTGCGCTTTGTTTCAATAATTCTTTGAAAAAAGCGGAGGGGATGAACGGTCATCCCCTCCCCCGAATTCATTTATCGTTGGATCACGAACTGTTTCGAGATCACAGTGCGGCCTTCGCTCAGGCGGTAGGTATACTGACCGCTCGGTAGGTGCGATACATCGCAGACAACCTGCCATGAACCTGCACCCTGTGCGACGCCGTCAAGCGGACGCGCGACCTCGTTGCCCAGGATGTCATAAATCCCCAGCGAAAGGATGCCTTCCAGACGGTTCGCATAGCTGATCTTGATCGCGTTTCCTGTGACCGGATCCGGTGTCGCCGGATGGATTAAGTCGATTTCCGTGGCACCGTTCATCACAGCCCGCATGGTCTTATCGCCGCACAGCAGTTGATCGGCAAAAT